>JAIDXA010000144.1 GCA_029058705.1 Paramuribaculum sp.
TCGGTCACAATGCAACCGCATTGCTCCCTCACTGCGCGAACACATCTGCACAACGCTTGACCGCCCCAGCGTTAACTAATATTGGGGAACGGGGTCTTGGTTGCGGTAAGGCTGGCCGCCATGTGAAAACGAGCAAACATTTCAACAATGTAGTTGGAATGTTGGGAAATTTGCGTAATTTTGCAAGGTTTTCACGAGTAATCATGCGAAACCGCTGGATCAGAATTTGAACATTCAACTATTAGTCGCATGCATAAACACTTGACTGCTGTGCTTGAACTTCAGGATGGCACACGCTTTGAAGGCAAGTCTTTCGGTTACGAAGGCTCTTCAGCCGGCGAGGTCGTTTTCAATACGGCCATGACTGGTTATCCCGAAAGTCTTACCGATCCCTCCTACGAAGGGCAGATTCTTGTTACAACTTATCCCTTGCTTGGTAATTACGGTGTCCCGCCCCAGCGCGAAAAGGACGATGTCAGCGAGTTCTATGAAAGCTCGCGCATACATTGTCGTGCGATAGTCGCGCAGGATTATTCCTGGGATCACTCCCACTGGCAGGCCGAACGCTCGCTTGCCGAATGGCTCCGTCAGGAAAAGGTGCCCGGTATTTATGGCATTGACACCCGTGCGCTGACCAAGCATCTCCGTGAACATGGTTCGATGCTTGGTCGCGTTGTTGTAGAGGGAAGCCCCGTTCCTGAATTCTACGACCCTAATCATGAAAATCTGGTGGCAAAGGTCAGCACCAGAGAAGTGGAGGTTCATGGAAACGGCGACAAGACTATCGTTTTGGTCGACTGCGGCGTGAAGCATAATATAATAAGATGTCTCACACGCAGAGGAGTGAAGGTCGTGCTTGTTCCGTGGAACTACGACTTTTCAACCATCCCCTACGACGGTCTGTTTATCTCCAACGGCCCCGGCAATCCGGATATGGTCGATGTCACAGTGTCCAATCTGAAAAAAGCACTTGCGCTTGACAAGCCCATCTGCGGAATCTGCATGGGGAACCAATTGCTCGCCCGTGCTGCCGGCGCAACGACTTACAAGCTCAAGTATGGTCATCGCAGCCATAACCAACCCGTGCGCCGTATAGGGACCGACAGCTGTTTCGTGACATCGCAGAACCACGGATTTGCTGTTGACACAAACACCCTTCCGCCCGATTGGGAACCGCTGTTCATCAATATGAACGACGGAACCAACGAAGGAATACGCCACAAGAGCAAACCATTCTTCTCCGCCCAGTTCCATCCCGAGGCAAGCAGCGGGCCGAAAGACACAGAGTTCCTTTTCGATGAATTTATCTCCATGCTTTAATCACGTTTCGACAATGACGAATGACACTTCAATAAAGAAAGTGCTGCTGCTCGGCAGCGGCGCGCTCAAAATCGGTGAAGCCGGCGAATTCGACTATAGCGGTTCGCAGGCTCTCAAGGCAATGAAGGAAGAGGGGATTGTGACCGTCCTGATCAACCCCAACATAGCGACCGTACAGACCTCGGAGGGCATCGCCGACAAAATCTATTTCCTTCCCGTCACTCCCGGTTTTGTCGAACGAGTGATCGAACGCGAGCGTCCTGACGGTATCCTTCTGGCGTTCGGCGGACAGACTGCGCTCAACTGTGGAGTGGAACTCTACCGCAGCGGAGTCCTTGAACGCTATGGCGTGAGAGTGCTCGGCACACCCGTACAGGCCATAATGGACACGGAGGATCGTGAGCTGTTTGTCGAAAAGCTCGACCAGATTGATGTCAAAACGATAAAAAGCACTGCCGTCGAATCGGTCGACGACGCACGCGAAGCAGCCGCCCGGCTCGGATATCCGGTGATTGTCAGGGCGGCATATGCGCTCGGAGGTCTCGGCAGCGGTTTCTGCGACAACGAAACCGAGCTGACCGCGCTTGTCGAAAAAGCCCTGTCGTTTTCTCCGCAGGTATTGGTGGAGAAGTCGCTCAAAGGATGGAAAGAGGTTGAATATGAGGTCGTACGCGACCGCTTCGACAACTGTATAACAGTCTGCAATATGGAAAACTTCGATCCGCTCGGAATCCACACCGGCGAATCGATAGTCGTTGCTCCTTCCCAGACTCTTTCAAACGAAGACTACCACTATCTGCGCAAACTTGCAATCCGGATAGTGCGTCACATCGGAATTGTCGGCGAATGTAACGTGCAGTATGCTTTTGACCCTGACTCCATGGATTATAGAGTCATCGAAGTCAATGCGCGACTGAGCCGTTCGTCGGCTCTCGCCTCGAAAGCCACCGGCTATCCGCTTGCTTTCGTGGCGGCTAAACTGGGGCTTGGCTATGGGCTGTTTGATCTGAAAAACGCCGTTACAAAAGAAACATCGGCCTTCTTCGAGCCCGCTCTTGATTATGTTGTCTGCAAGATCCCGCGTTGGGATCTCGGCAAGTTCCATGGTGTACGGCGTGAAATCGGATCGTCTATGAAATCGGTCGGAGAAGTCATGTCTGTCGGACGCACCTTTGAGGAAGCGATTCAGAAAGGACTCCGTATGATAGGGCAGGGCATGCATGGATTTGTGGCCAACAATGAGTTGAAGATCGACAATATCGAGGAGGCTTTGGCCAATCCGACAGACAAACGGATTTTCGTCATAGCAAAAGCGATGCTCGAAGGAATGGGCGTAGAGCGCATCCACGAACTGACAAGAATCGACAGATGGTTTCTCCACCGTTTGCGTGGTATCGTTGAGACATACCATGACCTTGAAGCATGCGGAGGCATTGGCGCAATCTGTCCGGACCTGCTCCGCCTGGCGAAACAACAGGGATTTTCCGACTATCAGATCGCTAAGTCATGTGGCGAAGGACGCGACGCGCTTGGTGTGCGTGCCCGTCGCAAGCAACTTGGCATTCTCCCGGTTGTCAAACAGATAGATACGCTTGCCGCCGAATATCCGGCAATGACAAATTATCTGTACATGACTTATAACGGTTCGGAAAACGACATCGTTTATGAGCAGGACAAACGCTCGGTCGTGGTTCTTGGTTCGGGTGCATACCGCATCGGAAGTTCAGTCGAGTTCGACTGGTGTTCCGTCAATGCACTGCTGACGGTCAAGCGGCAGGGATGGCGCTCGGTTATGATCAACTACAACCCTGAAACCGTGTCGACTGATTATGACATGTGCGACCGCCTCTATTTCGACGAACTCACCTATGAGCGAGTCATGGACATCCTTGACCTCGAGCAGCCTCACGGGGTCATCCTTTCTGTTGGTGGGCAGATACCCAACAATCTGGCCACCAAACTCGACGATGCGCGGGTCAACATTCTCGGAACTTCTGCAAAAAGCATTGACAATGCCGAAGACCGCAACAAATTCTCCGCAATGCTCGACCGTCTCGGCATAGATCAGCCCCGATGGCGGGAACTGACAAGCTTTGCCGACATCGACCGTTTCATCGAGGAAGTGGGATTTCCCGTTCTGGTGCGCCCGAGCTATGTCCTTTCCGGCGCTGCCATGAACGTATGTTCAAACACCGACGAACTGCAGCGTTTTCTGCAGCTCGCGGCAAACGTTTCGAAAGAGCATCCCGTAGTCGTTTCGGAATTCATACAGGATGCCAAGGAGATCGAGATGGATGCTGTCGCCGACAATGGTGAGATTGTTGTCTATGCCATATCCGAACACATAGAATTTGCTGGAGTCCATTCCGGCGATGCTACAATCCAGTTCCCGCCCCAGAAGCTCTATGTCGAGACAATGCGCCGGATAAAGAAAGTCAGCTCGCTGATTGCAAAGGCTCTCGACATCTCCGGTCCGTTCAACATCCAGTTCCTTGCAAAGAACAACGACATAAAGGTGATTGAATGTAATCTGCGTGCATCGCGTTCGTTCCCGTTCGTGTCGAAAGTGTTGAAAATAAATTTCATTGATCTTGCAACGCGCATAATGCTCGGCGAAAAAGTCGAGCGCCCGTCAAAAAGCCTTTTCGACCTGGATTATGTCGGAATCAAAGCATCTCAGTTCAGTTTTTCACGTCTGCAGGGGGCTGACCCGGTTCTGGGTGTCGACATGTCATCGACAGGCGAAGTCGGTTGTATTGGCGTCGACACCTCGGAAGCCATTCTGAAAGCGATGCTCTCGGTTGGTATGCGGGTACCCTCGAAAGAGAAAGGCGTGCTGCTTTCCACAGGCTCGGCCAAACAGAAGGCTTCGATGCTTGAGGCCGCACACACTCTCGACAAGTGCGGCTACCGGATATATGCCACCGGCGGTACTCATCGTTTTCTGCGTGATAACGGCATCCCCTCGGTTCGGGTGTACTGGCCGTCCGAGTCCGACTGCGCTCCGCAGGCCATGCAGCTGCTCCACGATAAGGAGATAGATCTGGTTGTGAATGTGCCGAAAGACCTGACTCCGACCGAGCTCGGAAACGGACACAAGATCCGTCGGGCGGCGATTGACCTGAATATTCCACTGCTGACAAATGCACGTCTGGCATCCGCATTCATCCGCGCGTTTGCCGAGAAAGATGTCGACACAATCGACATTCAGGCCTGGGACGAATATTGATAATTTATTTAAACTCTGGTGAATGACTCTCCGACAGCTGTGTAACGACGCATCCACTCGTCTTGCCGGCCATTTTGGCTTGGGCGAGGCGAAGTGGATGGTTCGCATTATGATGGAAAACCTCAAAGGATATTCGCTTGCCGATCTTGCGATAAAAGCCGATTGTGAGGTGTCCGGCTGGCTCATCGGTAAGGTTGACGATGTTGTCGGCCGTCTGCTTGAAGACGAACCGATCCAATATATCTTTTCCGAGGCTCGCTTCTATGGATTGCGGATTAAAGTGACTCCTGCGACTCTCATACCGCGTCCTGAAACAGAGGAACTCGTCGGTATGATCATAAATGACTGGGCGACGGAATCCGACCTGCGCGTTCTTGACGCATGCACCGGCTCCGGATGCATTGCGCTGGCGCTTGCCCGGAATCTTCCGTTCAGCAAAGTCGAAGCGTTTGATTTCAGCAGCGACGCGCTTGAAGTGGCAGAGGAAAACAACAGGACATTGCGCACGGCTGTCGACTTCTGCCGTAAGGATGCATTGCACCTTGAGCAACCTTCCGAACCGCTCTATGACATAATAGTGAGCAATCCTCCCTACATAGCCTTGCGCGAAAAGGAGTCGATGGAGCCTAATGTGCTGCTTCATGAGCCGGCTTTGGCTCTGTTTGTGCCCGACAGCGACCCTCTGGTGTTCTATCATGCGATCGCAGGCTATGCTATGGCGGCTCTCAAGCCGGGTGGACGGATTTATTTCGAACTCAATCCCATATACGCCGACTCACTGCGCCGCGACATGCAGCATGCCGGATGGGACGATGTGACAGTCAGTCTTGATATTGAACGTAAAAAACGGTTCATGTCAGCAACCAAGCCCGACCGATGAAGAAGAAACAGCTTTCATCAGCACAGATTGTGGCGCGTCTGGAAGATCTTTGCGTGCGTTCCGAACAGTCGGTTTTCGACCTGCGGCAGAAAATATCGCGTTGGGGTCTGACAGATCCGATGGAGACAGACCGTATCATTGACGGGCTGATTGACCGCAGATTTGTTGACGACAGCCGGTTTGCCCGAGCATATGTCCGCGACAAATACCGTTTCGACCGGTGGGGACGCATGAAGATCATTCGGGGCTTGATCGCCAGAAGAATCCCCCGGCCGACGATCGACGAAGCGCTTGAGGAGATCGACAACCGCGAATACGCGCTTAACTGCTATCGCTTGCTTTGCAGCCGGCGGCGTCAGATTCCGGATTCCGTCGAACCTCACGACGCACGGCAGCGCCTGATGAGGTTTGCTGCGGCGCGGGGCTATGAGCTGTCCCTTATTGTCAGACTGATTGAAAAGAAACGGCTGTGGGGAAATTCAACGGATTGAAATTGTGGCTCTGCGACGCTCTCGATGTCATATTTCCGCGTCTTTGCGAAGTGTGCGGGCGCACGCTCATGCGAGGCGAAAAAGTCATTTGCCTGGAATGCGACTATGCCATGCCGCGCTGCAGATGCCATAGTCAGCCATTCAGCCATATACATCAGAAACTCGCCGGGCGCATACCCGTCGGGAAAGCGGCCGCGATGTTCTACTATCAGGCGGGAAGCCCCTATGTGAAACTGATCCATGCTGCAAAATATTCCGGGCGGCCGGATGTGGCACGCCATCTGGCGGGAAAATTTGCCCGCGAAATAGCCTGCGATGGATTTTTCGACGGAATTGATCTGATCATTCCGGTGCCGCTTCATCGGCGGAAGCAACTTTCCCGCGGCTACAATCAGTCTTTTTATATCGCACAGGGACTCAGCGACGCTACCGGACTGCCGGTGGGCGGCTCTCTGAAGGCCGTGCGGCATCATCCGACCCAGACGCAGCGCGGAATCTACGAACGGTGGCTGAACTCGCAGAATGTCTACGTTGTCGATGACGCGTCCGGACTTACAGGTCGCCACATACTGCTTGTCGACGACGTGATAACGACCGGTGCCACTCTGCTGGCTTGTTGCGAAGCGATACATAAGGCTTCGCCGACTTCTGAAATCTCTGTTCTGGGATTGTCGTCGACTGCGCTGTTCTGAGAAACTGTTTAAATTTAGTTGTGGGATTAATTGAGAGGATTTTATGAGGTGTTTTTACGAGTTGAAGAGGGAGCAT
>JAIDXA010000145.1 GCA_029058705.1 Paramuribaculum sp.
CTCCCTCTTCCACTCGTAAAAACACCTCATAAAATCCTCTCAATTAATCCCACAACTAAATTTAAACAGTTTCTTAGTTTTGCGAGATCAGGGCGTCATAGAGTTCATGAAATCTTTTGCGCAGGAATTTTACAGCATAATGTTTCCGTGAGAGCAATGTGGCAACGGGAATGCCCGTGGCTTTAGATATCTCTTTCACCGGGATGCCGTCGAACACAGTCATACAGAAGACTTCGCTCTGTTCCGGAGGCAGGTCTGCCAAAGCCGCATCAAGTTCTTGCCATACCAGGCGGCGGAGATAGATTGTGTCCGGCGAATCTTGCGACGAGCTGAAAAGGTTTGTGGCAATGTCTTCACAGACTTCGTCCTCGGTTTCCAGAGGGATCTCGCGTTTTTTCCGCCAGAAATTCAACACCGAGTTGCGGGTCACACGATAGAGCCATGATGAAATGCGCTCTATTCCCGCGGATCCGTCGCATGAAACTCTGGCAAGCTGATAGAACACATCCTGAAGAATATCTTCTGCATCCTCCCGACAGCCGATCTGCGACCGTATATATCCCAACAGGCGTGGGGTGTATTCCGAAACAATGTTTTCTATGTCATTATTCCGTTGCATCTGTGCCGGATGTTTTGTGGTTGCGGAGTCCGAGATGCTCTCTGCGGCGGCGTTCGATGAATTCGCGTTTCTGATCTTTAGTCATGCCATGCCAGTGGGAGTGCCAGTCTCCATCATGATGGAATATCTTGTGCAGGCTGCCTCCGATTAGTAAAAGAGCTATGACAAAACCGCCTGACATGATCTGTCCGAGCAGAAACAGCCCTACTCCTTGCCAGAATCCAATAGCCGCGAACCCGCATGCCGTGACAAGAATGGAATTCCAGAGATATTCTATTGCAACGCCTGAAAGTGACGGAACGACGGCGATAAAGATGGGCAATGCGATGATTAATTTGATTATTTTCTTCATTTTCTATGATTTTTATGATTGTTTTGCGAGCTGCTCTGTCTATAAAGACACTCGACATTGAAAAATATTTTAGAAACTGTTTAAATTTACTACGAAAAAATGTTATAAATCATTCTTGTGGGTTTATTGAGGTCTTTTATGGTTGTTT
>JAIDXA010000146.1 GCA_029058705.1 Paramuribaculum sp.
ATTCCGGCAATGCATATACTCAAAAAATGACACTTGTTGCCAGTCCTGAAAAATCGCTTTATTTCAACAAAATGAGTCTATATGTTGACTCTTGCAGTTCCACGCCGGAAGGCAAAGCCAAGTTGCGCGAAATCCAGATGAAGGCATGGCGTGTAGTTCAACCTGACGGAAGCATCACATACGATGGCCGTAAACTCGGTCTTGCTCCGGATAAGACAATATATTTATATGTGTCGAAAGAATCTGAACATCGACAGATGTCTGTTTACGACCTCAAGTCAGATGAATTATGGCGTTATGATGAACCTATTTATGAAATGGAGTGGACTATAATGGAAGATTCGATTAAAAATATTCTCGGTTTTGAATGTATCATGGCACAGACTGACTATCACGGCAGGACTTGGAAGGTTTGGTTTTCTCCAGAAATTCCGGTTCATGATGGGCCTTGGAAACTTCACGGCCTGCCGGGGATGATTCTAAACGCAGATGGCGGTGATGGCTTTGTCATAGAAGCAAAGGAAATAGGCTATACCAAACAAGCAATTCCTGCAGTATATTCAGTAGAAGATTACACCAAGGGAGAACGAAAGAAAATACTCGCCGATCATGAACATTATGAAACCAACTTCGAGAGCATGATGGCGGCACAAGGCATAAAAATGAATGCCGATGGTTCCTCCGCCAATCTTCCGAAATATGACCGACAGCGACAAGCATGGGAAACTGACTATTAAAATCATTATGAAAAAGATAATCACAGCAATCATCATGTGCATTGCGGCGATAGCCGCAATAGCACAGAACAAGGCCGACATCATTGTCAGCTACACTTCATCTTTCCCGACAAAACAGGGTAAAATCAACACCGGCGAAATGTCGCTTCTGGCATCATCGACCGAGGCCAAATATTTCAACGACCTAAGCCTCTGGGTGGATTCGTTGAAATCGACACCCGAGGGCAAGGCCCAATACATGGAGATCATAAAAAAGGCCTGCATGACAATCGAACCCGACGGAACAATGTCGTTTGACATGAGAAAAGGCCCGACCAAACCGACCAACAGCTATGTGTTCACAGACCTGACGAATGACTGCCTGACACATTACAACAGATTTGGCGAGGACTACGGATACTACACCGAGCCTCTCAATGAAATGCAATGGACGATTGTGGAGGATTCCACCGCAACCGTTCTCGGCTATGAATGCGTCATGGCTGAAAGCGATTATCATGGCCGTCATTGGAAAGCGTGGTTTACACCCGAGCTGCCGATGCCATTCGGCCCGTGGAAACTTCACGGGCTGCCCGGCCTTATTCTGAAAGCCGAAGCCAACGGCGGATTCTCATTCACGGCTACAGGACTTGAACGCACCGACCGCATCATGTCTCCGATGTATATGCAGGCCGACTACTCGAAAGTTGACCGCAAGGAAGCTCTGAAAAATGCTGAATATTTTGCCAACAACGAGGAGAGCATTCTGAATGCACAGGGCCAGAATGTGAAAATCTATTCCACCGACGACGAAGGCAACAGGATCGAAACTCCGAAATACGACGGTCTGAAACACAACATCGAACCCGACTACAAAATGAAATGAAAAGGCAACTCACTTCAATCATCATGTGCATTGCGGCTATCGCCGCAATGGCACAGAACAAGGCTGACATAGAGGTCTGCTACACGGCAATGTCGCCGAATTTCAAAAATGGGAAAACAGATATAAAAAACCAGTATGTTCTGCTGGCCAACTCTGCCGGCTCTAAGTTTTTCTCGCCCAAAACCGAATATATCGACTCGCTCAACTCGACTCCCGAAGGAAAAGCCGCCTACGAGGAGATTACCCGAAATGCCTATTTCGGAGGGAAAATGGATCAGCTGCCGCGCAGAGACGGGAAATACTACGTTGTCAAATCAACTGCCGACAACAACATACGCACCTACGAACCGGTCGGGATTGACAAATTTGTCTACGACGAGACTGCTGAATTCAACTGGGAGACATGCGACTCCTCCAAAACGATTCTGGGTTATGAATGTTTCAAGGCCGTGACCGACTTTCACGGCCGCAGATGGACCGTATGGTTCACTCCGGAAATCCCCCTCCGGAACGGTCCGTGGAAATTGGGCGGACTGCCCGGACTGATACTCGAGGCCACTGCCGATGGCGGACAATACAGTTTCGCCGCTACCGGAATCCAGCAGACAGCCAAGCCAATTCTTCCCGTGTATCTTGCCGATGATTATGAGAAAACTACACGAAAGGATTTCCTGAAAAACAACCGATCATTTACCGACAACACCTTGAGCCGGCTCAACACACAGCTGGGAGGCGGAATAAGCATAACGAAAGTGACGGACAAGGATGGCAATGACGTATCCAACTCCATTTTCGCATCGCGCAAGGTAGTCGACTTCATCGAAACCGACTACTGACCTTCAGCCATCATAAGACCGGCTGCTTAACATACTCTGAGAGTATTTTTTGAAGTTTATACCTTTCATTTGTTTTATTGTCAACATGGTTTAAATTTAAACACTCTCTTAGAAACTGTTTAAATTTAGTTGTGGGATTAATTGAGAGGATTTTATGAGGTGTTTTTACGAGTGGAAGAGGGAGCATAGCGGGCTATGTGACCGATGAGACTCGGTGAAAACAACCATAAAAGACCTCAATAAACCCACAA
>JAIDXA010000147.1 GCA_029058705.1 Paramuribaculum sp.
GTGAAAGTCAGGGCTTTGTTTTATGTTTTTCAACAGGTTAGAAAAAAGAGGCTGCGCCTATTTTGACACAGCCTCTTACCGTCAACTCGGCTTCCGTGTTCAAGGAGGACGTGGATATTGTGCCTACCGTCGTGGACGACAGCCTCTCTTATATTCCGTGGGGCGGCGACAACCTTCAGCTCATCGACCGAATGGGAGATAATCAGATGCCGTTCGACTTGCTCGCGCTCGTCGAGAAAGACGAAGCTTTGACAACCTGCCAATGGTTCAACGCCGAAGGCTGCTATGGGGTCATGAAGTCGGTCAGGCGGGGCAGGAGGCGTTCGGCGGTCGTGCGGCCGATATTGTAGACTTGCGTCATTCTGGCTTTGTCGGTCGAGATCCGGCCGATCGGGAGGGGGCGGTCGGGTGCGATGACAAATGTGTCGCCTCGTTTCACTCCTTCGTCGACCAGGCGCAGCTGCGCGTTGTACATTTCATGGCGGCGTGACATTGCTTCGGCTATCGCTTTATGGCTGCGCATGAGAGTTCGCCATAGCCAGCGGGATGAGGGTTTCTTTACATAGTCGCGGGGCTGCGTGAGAACCACGACATTGCGGGTGTAGCCGATCGAGCGGAAATAGGCCAGGGGGATGGAGTCTGAAATGCCTCCGTCGAGCATCAGCCTGCCGTCGTCGACTTTCACCGGCCGTGTCACGGCGGGCATGGATGCAGAGGCGCGAAGCCATTCAAGCGATTGGCGGTCGACCCGGTCCATCCGGTAGTAGACAGGCTGTCCGTCAGCGACATCGGTTGCGACGAGATGGAATTCCATCGGGTTCTGCTCAAATGTCCGGATGTCAAAGATGTCGAGTTGCATCGGGAGGATGTGATAGGCAAATTCGGCTCCTACGAGGTTGCCGGTGGTTAACAGAGACCGCAGGCCCATGTAGCGTGGGTCGCCGGCATATTTAAGGTTATAGCGGAGAACGCGGCCGGGCTGCCGCGATTTGTAGTTGCACCCGAAGCTTGAACCGGCTGAGACTCCGATGAGTCCGTCGAATTCAATTCGGTTTTCCATCATGACGTCTATGACGCCTGCGGTGAAGAGTCCTCTCATGGCCCCTCCTTCAAGAACAAGTCCGTTTTTTGTGCTGTCGGTCATATAGAGTTGTTTGAATGCAAAAGTAATGATAAATTTTGATTGTCCGCTATTGAAGCGGTAAACTATAATAAATTATAATATCCAACATTCAAGAACGAAGTGCAAAAATTTCGTTCTGAATAGCTCCGCAAATTTTTGACGTTCGAGACTTGATGGCG
>JAIDXA010000148.1 GCA_029058705.1 Paramuribaculum sp.
ATATGTTGAACCCCGGTCTGGTTGAATCTGTTGCCAGGAATGTTTCTTCTGAAAATGGGATTGCGCAACTGCTTACAGGTTACGATGAAATATTCTCAATTTCAATGATAGAGGCTGAAGCTGGCTGCAGGATAATTATAACAAGTCCATCGTCAGACGGGATAAACAAAACAAAAATTGTTGATGTTCCGGCTTCGGCTATACCTGTTGTCTATGACAAGCTCAAGAGGGGAGTGGATCACTCTCCCCTCAAGCCATATCTGGAGATGTTGCAATCAACATTTTCAAATTTGCAGTTCCCTCTAAAAATAGTCGACGGCATATATTTGACCGAGGCATATATCAAGGAGAAAGAAGCCCATTGGGTTTATAGAATCGAAGGGGTTGTTGATGTGACGGATATTTCAGATGCTATGATACAGAATTCTCGGATTAATCTGACGAACAATCTTCGCTCTGTCATGAGCGCGGATTACGTAAAAGAAATTGAAGAGAAAGGAATAAGCCTGCATTATACCTATCATAACATACAAGGCGATGTTTTATTTGAATATGTATTTACAGCAACAGATCTGAAGTAGCGGAAATGCTTGTCATCAGCTGGAATATTAACGGATTAAGAAGCCGTTTCGGCGAATTGAAACAACTCGTGGCGGTCTATGATCCCGATTTCGTCTGTCTGCAAAAGGTCCGGTGCGATTTCGGGCGTGGGCAGTTTGATATCGAGGGCTATCGCACGCTCCATACTGACATGGACTCGGGTAAGTGGAGTGGCGTTGTCACTTACGCCAGGATTCCGACAGATGTCGGCGCTCGCGCTAAGCCAATATCAATGCCTCAACGGGTAGATACACCCGAATTGAGTATTGACGGGCATTTGCAGGTTTTCATTTGCAGTGGCTTCGCTTTGGTCAACGCTTATGTTCCATTCAGTAACCCAGTGCTTGAGGGCGCGGTGCAGTTTCGCAGAAAGTGGGATGAAAAGTTCAGGGAGTTTCTCAAACGGCTCTCAGCTCAGATGCCGATAGTTGCCTGTGGAGATCTTAATGTTGTGCATACCATTAAAGACACCTGCGACAAACGGCTGGAACGTCAGCGTCCGTGTTTCTACAAGTGGGAGCGCGACAACTTCGATTTACTTCTGACAGAAACCGATCTTGTCGATGTCTACCGTGAGATAAATCCCGATGATGTTGTCCCGACATTTTATGGCAATTATCGCCATACTGGCATTGGGAATCGTATAGACTATTTCTTGATCAGCCGCCCCTTGCTGAGATGTGTGGCTGCATCCGATATCCTCACCGATTTCGGTACAGGGCAGAGTGTTCCGATTGTTCTTGACCTCAATCCTGATGCATCGGCATTGCCGCCGGGTCATATAACCCAGCTTTAAGGAACGTATCTCGATTTTGGACTATGATATGCGGAATGTCCGCTCCACATGCCATAGATTGTGTTGTGTCGTATATACCTGCGATGTCGGTATGTCTGTATTTGTGAGATATCCTTTCAGTCCATCTCTTATTCCGCCTCGGTTATGAATATTCAGGAATTTTATGCAGACTCCCTCGGTCAGGAGTTCTGCCGTGCCATATCCAACGCCCTCAATCCCGACATTATGCGCCGCGCCGTTACTATATAAAAAATGCTCCCTTGTGGGAGCATTTTTCGTTATGTATGACGGGCATGTCATACATCTGTGGTGAAAGTCCACGCGGGGCGTAGTTGCCGACGAACCCCAGAGC
>JAIDXA010000149.1 GCA_029058705.1 Paramuribaculum sp.
ATGCTCCCTCTTCAACTCGCGGAATTCGTTCAAAAAATTTCCTCAGTCTTAATTTGATTTAATTCCAAACACTCTCTTAGAGTTCGTTCTTTTAAGCAATTCTCCTCTCCAAATAAATTTCGAAACCATGGCCAAAACAAAAAAATCTCCTTCGCGTCTCCCACTTATAAAAAACGATCCCTGGCTTGAACCATATGCCGATGCCATTACAGGGCGTCACGAAGATGTGCGCCGCAAGCTGAAAGAGCTGACCGGCGGCAAAGGTTCGCTCAGCGAATTTGCCAATGCCCACAATTTTTTCGGACTCCACCGCCAGCCCGACGGGTCGTGGGTGTTTCGCGAATGGGCGCCGAACGCCACTTCCATAACGCTTGTCGGCGATTTCTCGAACTGGCACAGCATGGCCCGTTATGAGCTATACCGTCTGCCGGGGTCGGGTGTGTGGGAAGTGAAACTGCCTGCTTCGGCCATGCATCATGGAGATCATTACAAAATGGTTGTGAAATGGGATGGCGGAGAAGGAGAACGCATACCCGCCTATGCGACACGTGTGGTCCAGGACGAGACTACCCATCTCTTTTCCGCCCAGGTCTGGGCGCCTGAAGAGCCATATAAATGGAATGTCGAGAACTTCAAGCCTGATGTCAAACCGTTGCTGATTTATGAATGTCATATAGGAATGGCACAGGACCGCGAAGGGGTAGGCACATATGATGAATTCCGTGAGAAAGTGCTGCCCCGCATTGCTGCAGACGGATATAATGCGATCCAGATCATGGCTATTCAGGAACATCCTTATTATGGCTCTTTTGGCTATCATGTCTCAAACTTCTATGCGCCATCGTCGCGTTTCGGCACTGCGGAAGAGCTGAAACATCTTGTTGACGAAGCCCATTCGCTCGGAATAGCTGTCATTATGGATATTGTCCATTCCCATGCTGTCAAGAATGAAGCCGAGGGGCTCGGGCGTCTTGACGGCAGCTATAACCAGTATTTCTACGGTGACGGCCGTCGCGAACACCCTGCGTGGGATTCCTTGTGTTTCGACTATGGAAAGAACGAGGTTCTCCACTTCCTCCTGTCCAATTGCAAATACTGGCTTGAAGAATTCCGGTTCGACGGATTCCGCTTTGACGGAGTCACCTCGATGCTTTATTACAATCATGGCCTCGGGCAGGCTTTCGGCGGGTATGACGATTATTATGACGGGAATGAAGACACGTCGGCAATCACTTATCTGTCGCTGGCGAATATGCTGGTCCATGACATCAATCCTCACGCGATCACCATAGCCGAGGAGATGAGCGGAATGCCCGGAGTGGCGGTCCCGGTAAAGGACGGCGGTCTTGGCTTTGACTACCGGATGGCCATGGGAATTCCCGACTACTGGATAAAGACTCTTAAAGAGAAAAAGGACGAGGATTGGCATCCTACTTCCATTTTCTGGGAGTTGACCAACCGTCGCTCAGATGAAAAGACGATTTCCTATGTGGAGAGCCATGATCAGGCGCTTGTCGGCGACAAGACTGTGATTTTCCGTTTGATCGATGAAAAGATGTATTGGCATATGAGCCTTGACGACAATGACATGACGGTTGCCCGCGGCATTGCGCTGCATAAGATGATACGTCTTGTGACAGCATCGACGATCAATGGCGGCTATCTTAATTTCATGGGCAACGAATTCGGCCACCCTGAATGGATAGATTTTCCTCGGGAAGGGAATGGCTGGAGCTATAAGTATGCGCGCCGGCAATGGAGTCTTGTTGACCGTGAAGACCTCAAATACAGGTTGCTTAATGCATTCGACAACGCCATGATCAGTCTTATTTCGGGAGTCTATAATTTTCAATCGTTTCCTGTCCGCAAACTCTGGGAAAAGGACAGCGATCAGGTTCTGGCCTATAGCCGTGGCGATCTCGTGTTTGTGTTTAATTTCAATCCGATGAAATCGTTTGCCGATTATGGCATTCTTGCCCAGCCGGGCAAATATGAGGTTGTCCTGACAACCGACGATCCTGCATTTGGCGGTTATGGCAATGTCGCCACAGATGTTGCCCATCTGACGCTCAATGATCCGCTCTATTCACCCCACGGAGTTGAATGGCTGCGTCTTTATCTACCGGCCCGTTCGGCCCAGGTGTTGCGGCGTGTGCCGGAGCGCAAGCCGCGCAAAGCGGCCAAAAAGACAGGCGACAACACATCGGCGGCAACGCGCTCAAAACGGACGCCGTCAGTGAAAAAATAGGATTCGGGGGCAACCGTCGGATTAAAAAACGTTCAAATCGCGTCTAAAATAGCCGTGAATTGAAAAAAATCTTGTATTTTTGCATAAACTTAGAGGTTTTTATCCGAAAATGAGAGTCAAAATACATAGAGAGGGAACCAATATATTGATAATACTTGCGTGTATATTGGTTGTAATCAATGGCCTGGCGTGGCTGTTTATACGCCCGGAGGCCATTCCCGTTGTATTTACCACACTTTCGGCCATCCTCTATTTCCTGGTGTTGAACTTTTTCCGTTCGCCCCGTCGTTCGTTTGCCGGCAATCGCGACCGGGTGGTAGTTTCGTCGGTCGACGGCAAGGTGGTGGCGTTGGAGCGGACATTCGAGCCTGAGATCCTGAAATGCGACGTGATTCAGCTATCGGTGTTCATGACGGTGTTCAATGTCCATGCCAACTGGTTTCCTGTCGATGGCGTAGTCGAACTTGTGCGTCACCATGCAGGTCGCTTTCTGTCGGCCTATCTGCCGAAGTCAAGCACTGAAAACGAACGGTCGACAGTGGTTATCCGCACACCCGACGGCCGTCGGGTGCTTGTGCGCCAGATAGCCGGTGCGGTCGCCCGGCGCATCGTGACCTATGCGCAGCCTGGTGAGGAAGCCAATATAGAAGACCATATGGGTTTCATCAAATTCGGTTCGCGGGTAGATATATATCTGCCTCTCGACACTGAGATTTTTGTGAAAATCGGCGATAAGACCATCGGCGGTATTACTGAAGTGGCCAGACTCGCTCCCAAACATAACGATAGCCATGCTTAGACGCATAATCAATTCTATTCCAAACACGATTACCTCGCTCAATCTCATTTCCGGGGCTGTTGCCTGTATCTTCGCTTTTCATTATGATGATACGTTCGGGGCTTTGTCCGGTTATGAATGGGCTTTTGTTTTCATCGGTCTGGCAGCTGTTTTCGATTTCTGCGACGGTGCTTCGGCGCGTCTTCTCCATGCTTATTCCGACCTTGGAAAAGAACTTGACTCGCTTTCCGACCTTGTCAGTTTCGGTCTGGCTCCGTCGCTGATTCTTTTCAATACGATCAATTACTTCAATACGGGGTCGGCCTATGAGATTTCACCATGGGCGTTTGTCGCGCTGTTTATCCCGGTCATGGGAGCATTGCGCCTTGCAAAATTCAATATTGACACCCGTCAGACAACATCTTTCATCGGATTGCCGATTCCGGCTTGTGCGATTTTCTGGATCGGACTTGTAGGGTGGCTTCACCGTACGGAGGCATTCAACAACTTTGCTATTGCCGTTGTTATTATTCTGATGTCGCTGATGATGGTCAGCAATGTCAGTATGTTTTCGCTGAAATTCAAGAATTTCGCTTTTCAGGAAAATTTCCGCCGCTACATGCTGATTCTCGCAGCAATTCTTTTCGTCGTGACAGACGGTGTCTGCGGTCTGGGATGGACTATCGTGTTCTACATGCTTCTGTCGATGGTGGCCCGTAAGGAGGCCTGAGCATAGCCTGCCGACCTACCAGTATGCACCGGATGTGGCGGATCGATCCAAACCGCCGGTAACACCTGATTACGAAAAAACAACAACACACCTCTCCGAGTCTCCTTAGTTACATGGAAATTATTATCATACTGTTTATAGTCTTTGTCGTGTGGCCTCTGTGCAGGGGCGCATGGGCTATCTATAAGATGCGCCGTGCCTACAAAGAAACGGTCAACAGCGCCCGTCGAGCAGCCGAGCAGGCGCAGGCGGCATCGCGTCCCGGCGGCTGGTCGGCGCCGCGTCGCCGAAAATCGAAAGTCGTTAAACCCAATGAAGGGGAGTATGTTGAATGGGAGGATGTTGCATCCGACGAAGACTCCGCTGCCGCTTCCCCTGAAAAGAAGCCGGCATCCGGACAGAATACGTCATACTTCCGCGAACGCATAACCGATGCCGAATGGGAGGATCTATGATAATTTCTCAGAATTTCCTATGAACCACTATATTCCTCGACTTTTTGAATTTCTCCGTCAGCTTGCCCGGAATAACGACCGCGCCTGGTTTCAGGCCAATAAGGCAGAGTTTGACGATCTGCGTCAGGCATGGCTTGCCGATCTCGACCGAGTTATCGCAGCCATGACGGCGTGGGAGCCGGGCATGGCCGCGCAGACAGGACGTAGCGCGGCCTACAGAATCTACCGCGACACGCGTTTCAGCGCCGACAAATCGCCTTATAAGACATATTTCTCAGCTGCTTTTTCGCCACAGGGGCGCAAGTCGGACAGAGCCGGATATTATCTTGAACTCAGTCCGTTCGAGTCGCATCAGTCGGGTCTCTATGGCGGACTGTGGTGTATGGAGCGGCCTGTCCTCAATAAGTTGCGTCGCGCAATTGTCGACAATGTCGAGGAGTGGGAGGACATTCTGAACAATCCGGAATTGAAAAAGGCGTTTCCGCAATGGTGCAGTTCGATGCTCAAGACGATTCCCAAGGGGTGGGATCGCGATCATCCGCAGGCGTTTTACCTGAGAATGACCAACTACGGCCTTTTCGCACCTCTTCAGGAGGATTATTTCCTTTCCCGGTCATGGCCTGAAGAGACTGCCCGTCGCTTCCATGCGCTGAAGCCCTTCTGTGACTTTCTCAACTATTCGATCGACGAGGAGGTCTGAATTCACGAAAAAACGATAAACCAATCAAAAACTGTAGGATAAATGAATCGACATCTTGTTTCTCTTGCGGCCTTTCTTTTCGTATCGGTTGCCACAATCGGCGCCGATAATGGAGGAATCAGTGCCGAAATGCTCGGACGGCTCCGTTCGACATATGGAAACACGCCGGCCGATAAGGCGCTGCGCAATGCCATGGCTGCCACTTCTATCGACAAGATAGCCACTAATGCGAACGGCAGGGCGGTCACTTCGTCAGAAATGAGCCACCGTGTCAGAAGCCGTGGCATAACCGACCAGAAATCGTCGGGACGTTGCTGGCTGTTCACCGGGCTCAATGTGCTGCGATCGCAGATGATGGCCCGGCACGATCTGCCGGAGCTGAAACTTTCGCAGAGCTACAACTTTTTTTATGACCAGCTCGAAAAGTCCAACCTGTTTCTTCAGTCTGTCATTGAAACGGCGTCGGAGCCGATGGACAACCGTCGGGTCCAGTGGCTTTTTCAGAATCCGCTCAGCGACGGCGGCCAATACACAGGTCTCAGCGACAATATCATGAAATATGGCGTTGTGCCGGCAGAGGTGATGGAGGAATCATTCAGCGCCAACAACACCTCGCGTCTGCGGCAGCTCCTTTCCCTTAAACTCCGCGAGGATGGTCTGAGCCTGCGCAGGATGGCCGCATCAAAGGCCGGGAAGAAGGCGATTGCCGCGGAAACCGAGCGGATGCTCGGCGAGATCTACCGTATTCTGGCTCTGACTATCGGGACTCCTCCCGAAGAGTTTGAATGGACTCGTCGGGATTCGAAAGGCAATGTGGTCGATACACGCCGCTACACTCCCCGGGAGTTTTACCAGCAGTATGCCGGTAATGACCTGAAGGCTGATTATGTAATGCTTATGAACGACCCGACGCGTCCCTACCATGCTCTCTATGAGATCGATCTTGACCGTCACAGTTTCGACGGGCAAAACTGGACCTACATCAATCTTCCGATGGATGAGATTAAAAAGATAGCCATTGAGTCGATAAAAGACAGCACGATGATGTATTTTTCGTGTGATGTCGGCAAATTCTTTGACCGCGACCGCGGATTGCTCGATCTCGACAATTATGATTATGAGTCGCTGCTCGGCACCTCCTTTTCAATGGACAAGGCCGACCGCATCCGCACCTACGCTTCGGCCTCGTCTCATGCGATGACCCTCGTGGGCGTCGATCTCGGGGCTGACGGTTCGCCGCGTCGCTGGCTTGTTGAAAACAGCTGGGGGTCGGGCGCAAACGATGGTCATCTGGTCATAACCGACCGATGGATGGACGAATATATGTTTCGTCTTGTCGTGGATCGCAAGTATGTTCCGGGCAAAGTTCTTGACGTGCTGAAACAGAAGCCTGTGGCTCTTCCCGCATGGGACCCGATGTTCAGCCCTGATCAGCCCTGACGATTCAGGCAAGCGCTTGCCTGAGTTTTTCGAGAGCTTCGGCAAGTTGTCGGCGGGGCAGTCCGATGTTCAGGCGCATGAAGCCTTCGCCGCCTTTGCCGAACATCGTTCCACTGTTGAGGGCCAGGCGCGCTTTTTCCACAAACAGTTTCTCAAGCTCGTCATGGCTAAGCCCGAGCCGTCGGCAGTCGAGCCAGACAAGAAACGAAGCTTCGGGTCTGATCGGTCGGATTGCAGGCAGTTTCTCTCTGCAGAAGCGTTCGACTTCGGCAACATTTTCCTCGAGGTATCCGAGCATCTGGTCGAGCCATTCGCCGCCGTGGGTGTAGGCGGCTTCGGCAGCCATCCACGCCATGAACGACGGTGAGGAGAATTCGTTGACTTCCATCCATTTGTAGAATGGCTCGCGCAGTTTCGGATTGCGCACAACCATCCATGAGCTTTCAAGTCCGGCAATGTTGAACGTTTTCGACGGGGCGGCGAACGTGATTCCGACTTCAGCCGCTTCCGGACATGAGCAGAGGAATGGAATGTGGCGGCGTTTGCCGAGCATGAGGTCGCCGTGGATCTCGTCGGAAATGACAATCACGCCATATTTTTTTGCCAGACGGGCAACGCTGGCAAGAGTCTCGGCGTCCCATTGGATTCCGGCCGGATTGTGAGGGTTGCAGAGAATCATCATTGCCGGCCTGCGTGTGCTGAAAATCTCCTCGAGTCCCTCGAGGTCCATTTTGTAGCAGCTGCCGGTGCCGGTTGTGTTTTCAATCAGAGGATTGTCGATCACGATTCGTCCGTTGCCTTCCGGCACGATCCGGAACGGATGATAGACCGGCGGCTGTATCACAATCGAGTCGCCTTCGCGAGTGAAGAAGTTGATGGCGAATGCTATGCCTCTGACGATTCCGGGAACGAACGCCAGTTCCTTTCTGTCTATTTCAAGACCATGGCGGTTGCGCGCCCAGTTGATGATCGACTGCCAGTAGCTGTCGGAGGGGGTGGTGTAGCCGAAAATGTCGTGGGTGAGGCGACGGCGCAGCGCTTCTGTCACTTCAGGACAGACGGCGAAGTCCATGTCGGCAATCCACATCGGAAACAGATCGTCGTTGCCAAAGGCCTGGCTGAGGTTGTCAAACTTGATGCACTGCGTTCCGCAGCGGTCGATAATCCTGTCAAAATCGTATCGTGCCATGGTGGTGTTAAGCGTGACTGATTGGTCAAAAATTAAAGTTTGATGACAAATATAACATTTTATTGCGGGAGTTTCATTGTTTTTTAGTAAGTTTGTAAAAATAACCTGCAATGACATACCATCCAAACCTGACGCCTGAAGAGGAAGAACGCTTGATCGACAATGAGTTTGCCGGACTTGTCAGCGGCTACCTCGCGAGTCCCCACCGCAAGAAGGTGGAGATAATCGAGCGTGCGTTCAGGTTTGCAAAAATGGCCCACAAGGGAATCCGGCGCCGTTCGGGCGAGCCATACATCCTTCATCCCATAGCTGTGGCGAAGATCACTTCTCAGGAAATCGGCCTGGGATCGACCTCGATATGCGCCGCACTGCTCCATGATGTTGTCGAGGACACCGAATATACTGTCGAGGATATCTCCCAGCAGTTCGGCCCGAAGATCGCAAGTCTGGTGAGTGGGCTGACAAAGATTTCGGGCGGCATTTTCGGCGACAAGGCCTCGGCGCAGGCCGAGAATTTCCGCAAGCTTCTGCTGACCATGAGCGAGGATATCCGCGTAGTGCTGATCAAGATGGCCGACCGTCTCCACAACATGCGCACACTCAGCTCCATGCCCCCGGGCAAGCAATACAAGATTGCGGGTGAGACGCTCTACATATATGCTCCGCTGGCCCATCGTCTCGGCCTTTTTTCAATCAAGACCGAGCTCGAGGATCTCAGTTTCAGGTATGAGCATCCGGCAGTCTATGCGTCGATCCAGTCAAAGATCAAGGAATCTGAATCGAAGCGGCAGGCTGTCTACACTGATTTCTCTGCTCCGATACTCGAGCGTCTCGACGGGCTCGGAATCGACTATGAGGCGAAGGCCCGCGTCAAGTCGGTCTATTCGATCTGGCGCAAGATGGAAACCAAGCATGTTCCGTTTGAGGAGGTCTATGACCTCTATGCCATGAGGATAATCTTCGATTGTCCCGACATTTCACGTGAAAAAAGCATATGCTGGGAGATCTATTCGGCCATAACCGACATCTACCGCCTTCATCCCGAACGCACACGCGACTGGATCAGCGTTCCCAAGGCCAACGGTTATCAGGCGCTCCACCTGACAGTGATGGGGCCTGACGGGAACTGGATCGAAGTCCAGATCCGGTCGAAGCGCATGGACGAGATTGCCGAAAAAGGCTTTGCCGCCCATTGGAAATACAAGATAGGGCGTGGCGACGAGGAATCGGAGCTTACCGTATGGCTGCGCACCATAAAGGATATTCTCGAGGATCCCAACCCGACGGCCGTCGACTTTCTCGACACTCTCAAGCTCAATCTTTTTTCGGCCGAAATCGTTGTGTTCACTCCCAAAGGCGAGCTTGTGACGCTCCCGCAGCATTCGACGGTGCTGGATCTTGCCTATGCGCTCCATTCCGAACTCGGAAACCACTGCATTGCCGGGAAAGTCAATCATAAGCTCGTGTCGCTTTCCCAGCAGCTCCAGAGCGGCGATCAGGTCGAGGTGCTGACATCCAACAGCGCCCGTCCGAAACCGGAATGGGAAGAATTTCTTGCCACCGCAAAGGCACGCACACGGCTGCGGGCCGCCCTGCGCCGCGAGCAAGCTCCCGTCATCGAACGCGGACGGCGAATCCTCGCCGACTTTCTCGCCGACGGCCAGGTCAGGGAAACCAACGAGGTCCTGACCAAGATAATGCGTTATTTCCATATATCGACGCGCGACACCCTCTATCTCAAGCTCGGGTCCGAGGAGATAACACTCGACGGATACGTGCTGAAAGATTCTCCAAAAACCTCTCCCGGACTCCTCAAAAAGATTTTCCGGATCGGCACCGGCCGTTCGTCGGCAACGTCGCGGCAGAAGGAAACGGCTCTTCTCCCGCCACCTCCGCCAGTCGACCCGAAAGCCGTCTACGAGCTTGATCTCGAAGGCGACAGCCAGAATTTTGTCTTTTCTCCCTGTTGCCATCCGATTCCGGGCGATGACGTCATGGGTTTCATCAATGACGACGGCCGGGTCGAGATCCACGATCTCAACTGCCCGCGGGCTCAGCTGCTCAAATCGACGTTCGGATCGCGCATCGTCGCCACCCGATGGCGGCGTGTCGAACGGCCTCTTCCGGCCACCGTCATTATCGAGGGCATCGACCGCCACGGTATTCTTCAGGAACTGACCCAGTTGATTTCCAGTCAGCTGCGTCTCGACATACGTTCTCTCCATATCGACACCGACAACGAGGTGTTCCGCTGCCGCATGGAAGTTCTGACGCGCAATGCCGCCGATCTGAAAACCCTCTGTGCCGAAGTGAGAAAAATTGCCGGAGTCCAGAAGGCCGCCCGGACTGACACAAATCCCGTAGCCTGACCGTCAGGCTGAAAATAAATGACCGACAATGATACAGTTCAGCAACATCAATTCGAAAGTCACGTTGTGGGGTGCGTTTGCCGTAGCCGTACTGCTGATGTTCTATCTGCGTCCTACCACAAACGAAAACCGATATATCTACGAAATCAACCGGCCGTGGAACTATAACCTGCTGACGGCCCCGTTTGACATTCCGGTCCATCACGACACAATTTCCGCCATGGCAATCCGCGATTCGCTGGCCTCTTCGTTCGAGCCGGTCTATTTCCGCGACAATGCCCGCGAAGCACAGATCCTCGCCAAGGCCGCGACGCGCCTGATGCAGACAGAGAATCCGCTCAACGCCACGCAGCGCTCCATGCTTCTGTCGAAGTTGCGCGAAGTCTATCAGACCGGAGTCATAGACATCGGCGATCTGCCGAAACGCCCCGACAGCACCCACGTCCGCAATGTCCGTCATCTCGAAGGCGATGTGGCCAAAACCCATCCCGTGTCGGCATATCTGTCGCCCCGCAGGGCCTATGAGCGCCTCGACAGCCTTGTGGCCGATCCGACGCTCCACAGCGCGGTGGTGGCCGCGCGTCTGGCCGACATAATAGCCCCCAATATCGTTATCGATTCCGTTGCCACCAGGCGCTTCCGCGATGAATCCTATGCAACTGCCCTCGCTCCGATCGGAGTCATACAGCATGGCGAGCGGATCATCGACCGCGGCGACATCGTGACCCCGCAGCTCTTCACCGTTCTCAACACCTATGAGGCAATGATCGAAGAGCGCGGAGGCGCCGTATCGGCCAACTCCTTCTATCCGGCGCTCGGAACCTTCGTCTTCATTCTTCTGACGCTCGGGATGCTGATGGTCTATATGGCATTTTTCCGCCGTGATTACTTTGAAAGCCTGCCGACGATGCTTTTCCTGCTTCTGATGATCACTCTCTTCACGCTTCTTGCCTATGGCATGAACAGCATGGTGCGTCTGGGGCTCTACATGGTCCCGTTTGCGATCGTGCCGATCGTGGTGCTTGTCTTTCTCGACTCCCGCACGGCGTTCATCTCCGGACTCATAACCATTCTGATCTGCTCCTCGGCAACCCAGAACCACTGGCAGTTCATCCTGATCCAGATCGCGGCCGCCCTGGCTGCCGTTGTCTCTATCCGTGAGCTGAGCAAGCGTTCCCAGCTGATCCAGACATCGATCGTTGTCTTTCTTGCCTATGCGCTCTTCTATGCGGCCATGGAGCTGATGATGGTCGGAACGTTCAACTCGCTCGTGCCGCGCATGCTCGGGGCGCTCGGAGTCAATGCCGTTCTGGTTTCGTTTGCCTATTTCGTCATCTTCCTGATGGAGAAGCTTTTCGGGTTCACCTCGCGCGTGTCGCTTGTCGAGCTGGCCGACATAAACCATCCGCTGCTGCGGGAGCTCTCCGAGGAATGTCCCGGAACATTCAACCATTCGATGGCTGTCAGCAATCTCGCTTCGGCCGCCGCTTCGCGCATCGGTGCAAACGTTCAGCTTGCGCGTACCGGCGCGCTCTACCACGACATCGGGAAAGTCAACAACCCCGCCTTCTTCACCGAAAACCAGCATGGCGTCAATCCCCACAACGCCCTGACTCCGCTCCAGAGCGCACGGATTGTCATAGGCCATGTGACCGACGGCCTGCGTCGGGCGGAAGCCGCCAAGCTTCCGCGTTCGATCCGCGATTTCATTGCCCAGCACCACGGCCGCGGGCGAGCCCGTTATTTCTACACAACCTACTGCAACCAGCATCCCGGCGAGGAAGTCGATGCCGCGCCTTTCACCTATCCCGGGCCGAACCCGCAGACGCGCGAAACCTCCATTGTCATGATGGCCGATGCCGTCGAGGCTGCATCACGCTCGCTGCCCGACCATTCGCCCGAAGCTATAACCGCTCTGGTCAACAAGATCATCGATCAGCAGATTGCCGAAGGGCTTCACAGCGAGTCGCCGTTGTCGTTCCGCGACATCGCGACCATCAAGAGTGTTTTCGCTTCGCGGCTGCGCACTATGTTCCACACCCGCATATCCTATCCTGAGGCAATCAGGCCCGCCGAGCAGGCTGATTCGGCTTCCGGCACCTCCCTTCCGGTTGTTGCCGATGAAAAAAATGATGCGAAGCCATAACAATTCTCCCCGGACGGGGCGTTATAATTCTGTTCATTAATTCCTCACGACAATATGCCGACCGCAACACTTCTGCTCATAATCATTGCCTTGCTGCTGGCAATCTGGTCAGTGGCGGCTTCATTCCTGTCCTGGCGCTGGGCGGCCGCTACCGCCTATCTCTCCCTTTGGCCACTTTATTATCTGCCTGACTTTGCCATTCCGGACTCCACGATGGTCTTCTGGGGCATTTCGACGCTCATGGCTCTCGGCATAAACTATATGCTGCCGTTCAGTGTGGCGGCTTCGCGTCTCGGCATGTCCTACATTGCCGCAGGAGCGCTCTGCGGCACAATGGTGGGACTGGCTGCCAGTTCAGAGGCGGCGATGATCTGCGGGGCAGCCGCCGGAGCCTTTTTCGGCGCTGTGGCCTACAGCCGCACGCCCCGCGGGCGCGTCATGGCCTTTCCCTCACGGCCGTTTTTCAACTATGTCGTGGCAAAGGGTTTGCCCCTTGTCGTGGTCATGTCGACGAGCGGCATCGTTGCAATGGCCCTCTATCAGTTTTTTGTCTTACAGTAAATTCAGATTCCTATAAAATTATTCCACTCCCCCTGCCATATGAAACGAATTCTGTTTATCGCACTTCTGTCGGCCATCTTTTCAACTGTTGTCAGCGCCCAGCTTCCGTTTGAGCGGATCCGACGCGACAAACCCGACATGGAACGGATCCACCGCGAGATCAACGACCGCAAGTCGAAATACTATTATCCGTTGCTCATGAAAGAATTTCTGCGCAACGACACACTGATGAAACTCGACAAATTCCGGTATCTCTATCTCGGCTATGTCTTTCAGGAAGACTACGACCCCTACCGCCCCTCTCCCGCGCCTGAAATGACCGGACCGCTCTACCGCACCACCAATCCGACATCGGCCGAATGCGACCAGATCATTGCCAACGCGCGCATTGCCCTGGCCAACAATCCGTTCGATCTGCGCCAGATGAGCGCAATGATCGCGGCGCTCAATCTGCTCGGCGAGAAAAACCTTGCGAAGATCTATCAGTATAAACTCAACTACCTTTTGATGGCCATCGTTTCGACCGGCACCGGCGAGGACGAGGACCATGCGTGGTTCGTCATCGAACCCCAGCACGAGTATGTCCTGCTCAACTACATGGGCTATCAGGTGACAAACCACCTGTTCTATGATCCTTATTATGAATATCTGACGGTTGTCGATGTCGCTTCGTCGAAAAAGGGCGGTTTTTATTTCAATCTCCAGCCGATGCTGCAGGAACACTACCGAAAGTTCCCCGACGAACTCTGAGAAACTGGCTGGTTTCTGTTTGTCAGTGTGTCCGGATCGCATGCGTCTAAGGATGTTCTGTCGATAGAATCTATTTCGGAATTATCGTAATACTTCTCAAAAATGGCGAAATTTGAGAAGTATCGGAGCAATGGTTCTCAAAAATGGCGAAATTTGAGAAGTATCGGAGCAATGGTTCTCAAAAATGGCGAAATTTGAGAAGTGTCGGAGCGATGGTTCTCAAAAATGGCGAAATTTGAGAAGCGTTTGCTGCAGGGGGGCAATATATAAAGCTGCAGTTTCTTAGAAACTGTTTAAATTTAGTTGTGGGATTAATTGAGAGGATTTTATGAGGTGTTTTTACGAGTTGAAGAGGGAGCATAGCGGGCTATGTGACCGATGAGACTCGGTGAAAACAACCATAAAAGACCTCAATAAACCCACAAGAATGATTTATAACATTTTTTCGTAGTAAATTTAAACAGTTTCTTAGGTCAATTGCCGATCCGGCGTTTACGGCATGAAATCCAAATTGTTTATTAACTATTGTTAACCCATATTTGGCTTATTTTTATTTTGAAAATAGGCAAAAAACGCTTAGATTTGCGCTTAAATAGAGTTTGCCGACGGGAAACAGCAAGTTTCTTGCGTCGGTGACTCCGAATCCGAACCAATGGAAATCTAATGACCGCTATTATGTAAACGCCTTAAATCCAGTTTGCAAAAAAAATAAATATAACATAATTACCAATCTAATTTTATTAACCAATCTATCATTATGAGAAAGAATCTACTATTTTTCCTGATGGCGATGTTGTTGCCCTGCCTGGCGTGGGCCGACAATAAAGCTATTCAGAAGACGATTCCGGCGTCATATTACCAACTGCAGGATAACCGTCTTGTCGTTTCTGCAAATGCGGCCGGAATTACATTGCCCCAGACGGCAGGCAATTCCTATGCTGTCGCACAATGGATTAATCCCACTTCGGTCAATTATTCATATGGCGGCGTACTTATGGACTACGGGACATATGAACATATGAATTTCAATGGGAACTGGTGTCTGTCTGTTGATAAAGATGCCGTTCTGAAGATTAACGGACATGGTAGTGACAATCATGGTGTCGGAGGTGTCGGTTCACTTGGCGTGACAATCAATTTCAATGAATGGAACTATTTGTTGAGTCAGTATGATGCCGAAACCAAAACAATGTCGGTTTATATCAATGGAGAGAAGGCTTTCTCAAAAACATTCGATTATGATGTATATTATCCCTGGAGCGACGGTTCGTTCCACTTCGGAGGTTTCGGTCTTGCTGCTCTGATCGACGAGGTTCATGTCTTCAACAAGGCTCTTACCGACGATGAAGTGAAGCAGGCTTATAAGAATCCTACTAAAATGGCTTCTCTTACAGCTCTTTACACTCTTGACGAAGAAACCCCAACCGGTAAGTTTGCCAACTCCGCAGCTAATGCCGCTGAAGGAACCGAAGCTACTTGGGTGCTGTATAAGGGATCGAGCTATTGGGGTGACGGAATTGTTACAGGTAGCGAGTCTGCAGCTTCCCCGACTCTCGTTGACGGACGTGCAGCTTCGAGCTATACTTTCGTGGTTCCGTCATCGGATCCCGAGCATCTTAGCCTTGTGATGTATATTATCGATGGAAATATCTATTCGTCTCTTTTCCAACCCGGAGAGGAGGTCAGCGTCGAACCTGGTACTGAAGTAACCGTAAACGCGACTGTTGCTGCCGGATTTGTAGTGGCAGCATTGACTGTTGACGGTATTGAAGTTGATCTTACGTATGAAGACGATGAAGTTACAGGTAAATTCATCATCAACTCCAATCTCGACGAAAACTCGATTGTCTGGACCGTTACCCGCACCCCGTATGAAATCACCATCGAACATCCCGAAAACGCTGTGATCACTGTTAAGAACGGCGACGCTGTGGTTGAGTCTGGCGACATGATTCCTGCCGGAACAGAACTTACTCTTTCGGCTGTATGCACAGATGGCTATTCTGTCAGCTCATATCTTCTCAACGGCCAGCCCGTTGAAGGCACAACTGTTGAAGTTCCGGAAGAGGCGTTTACTATCTCTGCCAATGTGGCTACTATCGACTATTGCGAGCGCACAGATAAAGTTAGCCGAACTGACCGCTATGTGACGAGTCTTAATGTCAATGGCACAACGATTGCAGGTCCCGGCAACGCATCAAACCATAATCTCTACGTTGATCGCACATCTTCAGTGGTTACTGTGGATGCGGGCGATGTAGTCAACATCACAACCACCGGTGGTGGCGAATGGACACATACCTATTATTATGTCGATTTCGACAAGAACGGCTGGAATGTTGATGAAAACAGTCTTGAACTCAACGGCGACCTCGTTTGGTTCAACCGCTACCGTTTGTCGAAAGACGATGACTTTGTTGATTGCGAAGGCAATATCTATTACAAAGATCAAAACGGAGGAGCTACAGTTGTCAACGGAATCCAGGGCTCATTTACCGTACCTGTCGATATTGAACCGGGCGATTACCGTGTGCGTTTCAAAACCGACTGGTGCTGCACAGATCCTTGTGGCAACACTGCCTCGGATAACCTGATCACAGACAACGGCGGAGCCATCATCGACTTCACACTTCGCGTTGAATCTCCCTATCTTGAAAACGAGCGTACAATCACTATCGCTTCTTCTGATCCGGAAGCCGGTACTGTTGAGTTCGTTCAGCCCGAATCAGACGAACTTTCAGTTTCTACCGCTCTCAAGAAAGTCATTGTCAAGGCAACACCTGCCGAAGGCGCCGAATTCCTCGGATGGTATAAAGCCGATGTGAAACTTTCTGAAAATGCACAGTATGTTATCGAAGACACTGAAGATCTTTCGATCCAGGCCAACTTCGTGTGGTCGGCCAACTACACTGTCACTATCGAGCAGCCTGA
>JAIDXA010000015.1 GCA_029058705.1 Paramuribaculum sp.
GTGTTCGGTCCCCGTCCCCGTGACTACCGCTTCAAGTTGAATAAGAAAGTTAAGCAGCTTGCACGTCGTTCAGCTCTGACTTACAAAGCTCAGGACGACCAGATCAAAATCGTTGAAAACTTCACTTTTGAAGCTCCTAAAACTAAAGATTTTGTAAAATTTGCTAAAAATCTTGAAACTGAAGGCAAAAAAATCCTTCTCGTTTTAGCAACTCGCGATAAAAACGTAAATTTGTCGGCTCGTAATATCCCCAACGTTCAAGTAATTACCGCCAAGGATATCCACACATATGCCATCATGCACTCCAATGCTGTCATCATGACTGAAGATAGCCTTGAGGTGATTAACAATTTCTAACCTGAAAGGAGACAGTTACAATGGACATCACAATCGAACCCATCGTTACCGAGAAAGCAACCAAGCTGACCGATAAGCTCAACCGTTACACTTTCCGTGTGTCTCCTGACGCCAACAAATTCCAGATCAAATCGCTCGTGGAAAAACTTTATGGTGTCAAGGTGGTCAATGTTAACACGGCAATCGTGCGCGGTAAAAACAAATCTCGTTGGACAAAAAGCGGTCTGCTTCGCGGCAAAACCGCTGCCTACAAGAAAGCATTCGTCACTATCGGCGAAGGCGAAACCATTGACTTTTATAGCAACTTGTAATAAATAATAATGGCAGTAAGAAAATTCAAGCCCACTACACCGGGGCAAAGACACAAAGTTATTGGCGTATTTAAAGGTACAATCACTGCTACTACGCCAGAGAAATCTCTTACAGTCGGAAAGCGCTCAACCGGCGGACGTAACGCCGAAGGTCACCTCACTACACGTTACCTTGGTGGGGGACACAAGCGCAAATACCGTATGATTGACTTTAAGAGAAACAAAGACGGTGTGCCCGCCGTGGTCAAGAGCATCGAGTACGATCCCAACCGTTCGGCTCGCATTGCCCTTCTTTACTACGTTGACGGAGCTAAAACCTACATCATTGCACCCAACGGTCTCCAGGTTGGTGCTACCGTGCTCAGCGGTTCTGAGGCAGCTCCCGAAGTCGGAAACGCTCTTCCTTTGAGCAAAATTCCGGTCGGTACCCTCATCCACAACATCGAACTCCGCCCCGGACAGGGCGCGTTCATGGCCCGCTCAGCAGGTACTTTCGCGCAGCTCGTTTCGCGCGAGGGTGATTATGCTATCATCAAACTTCCTTCAGGTGAAACCCGCAAAGTCCTTTCGGCTTGCAAGGCAACTGTCGGTGTGGTCGGAAACAGCGAACATTCGCTCGAGCGTAGCGGTAAAGCCGGTCGCTCACGTTGGCTCGGCCGTCGTCCCCACAACCGTGGTGTGGTAATGAACCCTGTCGATCACCCCATGGGTGGTGGTGAAGGACGTTCGTCCGGAGGTCATCCCCGTTCTCGCAAGGGTCTTTACGCTAAGGGTCTGAAGACTCGTGCGCCGAAGAAACAATCTTCGAAGTACATTATCGAAAGAAGGAAAAAGTGATAACTGATTAATCAAGCAACAAACTTATGAGTCGTTCATTAAAAAAAGGACCCTACATCTGTGTAAAGCTCGAAAAGAAGGTTGAAGCTATGGAAGCTTCCGGCAAAAAGTCTGTAATCAAGACTTGGAGTCGTGCCTCCATGATAGCTCCCGAATTTGTCGGACACACCTTCGCTGTACACAATGGCAACAAGTTCATTCCTGTCTACGTGACCGAAAACATGGTCGGACACAAGCTCGGAGAATTTGCTCCGACACGCAGTTTCCGCGGTCATGCCGGAAACAAGAAATGATAGGGCCCGGGTATAATAAATTTTTTTAGAAAAAAGAAAGAATTACAATACAATGGGTGTAAGAAAAAGAAATTCCGCCAACCTCAGAAAAGAGGCCAATAAAGAGATAGCTTTCGCAAAGCTGACCAACGTCCCGACCTCACCCCGAAAAATGCGTCTTGTCGCTGACATGGTACGCGGTCAGGAAGTGTTCCGCGCTCTTGGCATTCTCAAATTCTCCAACAAAGAAGCGGCTGCTCGCGTTGAAAAACTTCTCCGCTCTGCAATCGCAAACTGGGAAGCCAAGAACGATCAGAAGGCTGAAAGCGGCATGCTCCGTATCTCGACTATCTACGTAAACCCCGCGCCGATGCTCAAACGTCTGCGTCCTGCACCGCAGGGTCGCGGCTACCGCATCCGCAAGCGTTCAAACCACGTGACGCTGATTGTTGACACAATTGAAAACGCTAACTAATTTTAGAGACTGAACAATGGGACAAAAAGTAAATCCGATTAGCAACCGCTTAGGTGTAATCCGCGGCTGGGACTCTAACTGGTTTGGTGGCAAAAAATATGGCGACACCATCCTCGAAGATGCCAAGCTCCGCAAATATCTCAATGTGCGTCTCGCAAAATCAAGCGTTTCGCGCATCGTAATCGAACGCAATTTCAAGCTGATCACAATAACCGTGTGCACCTCTCGCCCCGGGCTGATCATCGGAAAGGGTGGTTCGGAAGTCGACAAACTCAAGGAAGAACTCAAGAAAATCACTGATAAGGACGTTCAGATCAACATCTTCGAGGTGAAACGTCCGGAACTCGACGCACAGATCGTAGCTTCGACCATCGCACGTCAGATCGAAGGCAAGATTGCCTATCGCCGTGCTGTCAAAATGGCTATCGCTTCTACAATGCGCTCGGGTGCCGAAGGTATCAAGATCCAGGTCAGCGGTCGTCTGAACGGCGCTGAAATGGCTCGCTCCGAAATGTTCAAGGAAGGCCGTACGCCGCTGCACACTCTTCGTGCCGACATCGACTACGCTCTCGTTGAAGCACACACCAAAGTTGGTGTTATCGGTGTGAAAGTATGGATCTGCCGCGGTGAAGTATATGGAAAGCGTGATCTTGCTCCCCAGTTTACAAACACTGGCAGAGAGTCACGCGGCAACGGTCGTGGCAACGGCCGTGGCATGAGCCGCAAAACCAAAAACAATCGTTAAACCACCTCAACAACATAACAGATGTTACAACCCAAGAAAACTAAATTCCGCCGCGCCCAAAAAGGCCGCATGAAAGGCAATGCGCAGCGCGGCAACCAGTTGGCCTTCGGTTCGTTTGGCATTAAGACCCTGGAGTCAAAATGGATTACCGGTCGCCAGATTGAGGCGGCTCGTATCGCGGTGACTCGCTACATGCAGCGTCAAGGTCAGATCTGGATTCGCATATTCCCCGACAAACCTATCACAAAGAAACCCGCCGAAGTCCGAATGGGTAAAGGTAAGGGTTCTCCCGAAGGTTTTGTCGCTCCAGTGACTCCCGGCCGCATCCTTATCGAAGTCGAAGGCGTAAGCTATGACATCGCTAAAGAAGCGCTCCGTCTCGCAGCCCAGAAACTTCCTGTCACAACCAAGTTCATCGTCCGTCGCGACTATGACCCAACTCAAAACGTGTAAAAGACTATGAAGAAAGAAGAAATCAAAGAGATCGCAACGCAGGATCTCAAGGATCGTCTTGAGAAAATGGAGATGGAGTATCGGCATTTGAAAATCAATCTCTCGATTTCTCCCATCGACAACCCTGCCAAG
>JAIDXA010000150.1 GCA_029058705.1 Paramuribaculum sp.
GGGCTTCCGTCCCGTTGCCCGTGGGCTCGTTCTCAAAAGCGAGTGCAAAGTTAGACGTTTTTTCATTACAAACCAAATTTTCACAGATGTTTTTTCGGCGGATTTGGCATCCCCAGGCGACAAAATGAATATTTGCCGTTGATTTTCACCCCGTTATAACAAAAAAAAGAAAATAAAAAAAAATCTCATCGCGGGCTCTGCAGTATGAGTCGTTCCTACCGACGTTCAAATTTCCAGTTCAATGAGTCACAATCATTCAACATGACATCCAACTGTCCATATATAAAAAAAAACGGATGCCGACCTAATACGGCCGACATCCGTTTTCTTATCTTTTAAGATCCGATTGATTATTTCATGCCGAGCTTGGATTTTACGGCAGTGGTCACATCGATCACATCAGATCCGACATAAACAGGCGACGTGTTTTCGAAAATCATTGTGTAGTTACCTTCTGCTCCGACAGAATTGATAGCGTTGATGACTTTCTGCTGAATGGGCGCGAGAAGCTGCTCCTGCTGACGCTGGAGATCTTGAGCCGCAGTTTGACGGAATTGCTGAATTTTCTGATCGAGTTCCTGAAGCTCCGACATTCTACGTTCTATAATTGTCTGGGGCGATTTTTCTTCCTGAGCTTTCTGGAGATCTGCATATTTTTTCTCCATTTCACCCTGAAGAGCCTTGAATTCGTCATCATACTTTTTGGAAGCTGCCTCAAGCTGAGTCTGTGCATCTTTTACATCAGACATTTCCGACATGATAGTGTTTGTGTTGACAATGCCAAACTTCTGGGCAAACGCCATAGCCGGTAACGCAATTAAAACTGCGAGGAATAATCTTTTGATCATGATTGTTATGTAAAGTAAAGTTATGATTTTTAATTTAAAGCCGGTTCATTTTTTCTGGAAATTCTCAATCCATCAGCAAACCGGTTGCAAAGATAAGCTATTTTCAGTCAGCAAACAAAAAAATATAATAAAGCCTACCTGTTTAATTTGCATAGCCAAGCTTTGACAGCACATCGTTGCTGACGTCGATACGCGGAGATGCGAAGATTATATCGGCAGATGTCGCCCGGTCAAAAATGCACATATATGCCCGCTCCTCGGCCACTTTTTTCACTGCTTCGTAGACTTGCTCCTGAATAGGCTGCATCAAAGTCTGACGTTTTTTATAAAGTTCTCCTTCGGGCCCAAAATATTTATTGCGAAGCTCAGCTGCGGATTTTTCTTTCGCAACAATTTCTTCTTCCATCTTCTTTTTCTGGTCGTCGGTCAAAAACGGCATCTGCGATTTATAATTGTTATACATTGTCTCTGCTTCGCGCGCAACGTTCTCCACTTCTTTCTGCCAGCGCTGAGAGAGCTGCTCGAGCTGATTGTTGGCCACTTCATAGGCGGGAATATTCGATAGGATATATTCCATGTCAACCATGGCGAATTTCTGCGCATGTGAAGCGAACGAGCAGGCCACCACTGCGACAAGCGATAATAAGAGCTTTCTGATGTTCATAGTTTAAAGATAGAGTTGTTAGGAATTACTGTTTGTCATTTACAGTCAGAGGGAGTAATCGTGAGAGATTCCAGTCATGCGCTCCAACCTGACTAATTAAAAGACATTTGAGATGATAAAAAGTTTAACCCAAACTTCCACAAGATCAGAATTCCTGTCCGAGAATGAAGTGGAAATGACTTCCGCCACGCTGTCCGAAGACCTTATCGAAACCGTAGGCCCAGTCAATACCCATCATTCCGACCATCGGAAGGAATATTCGGAGACCGACTCCGGCGGAACGTTTGAGATTGAACGGAGAGAAATTCTTCACATCTGTCCATGCATTACCACCTTCGATGAAAGTAAGACCGTAAATCGTTGTCGATGTCTGCAGCATGAACGGGAAATGAAGCTCCATCCCAAGGCGGGTATAAGCGTAGCCTTCGCGCCCCCATGGCGTCAGAGCTCCGTTGTCGTAACCCCTCAGGCCAATGGTTTCAGTCGCATAGGTGTATGATCCCGTCATGCCGTCACCACCAACATAGAATGTTTCGAAGGGCGACTTAAGATATTTGTTGTAGCTGCCGAGAAGACCGAAGTCTGCGCGTGTCATCAACACGAGCGTCCACTGTCCGTTGGGATCAGTCAGAGGTGTGAAGGTTTTCGACTGGAATTTGAGTTTCCAGTATTCGATCCAACGATAGAGCTCCTTCTTTGATTCGGTTGTTCCCTCATCATAAAGTTTCTGCCAGTCTTTCTTGCCGAACAGCGAAGCAGGAGGTGTCATCTGCAGACTAAGAGAGAATGTCGAGCCTCGGCGGGTATACAGAGGGTTGTCGATCGAATTGCGAGCGAGGGTCAAGCCAAGCACAAGCGAATTGGACGTTCCATTGTTCATATAGTACAGGTATTCCCAGTTTTTGAGATAATACCAGTTATAGCTCAGTTCGGCCTGGAATGTGAAATAGTCATCCGGCCATTTCAAACGTTTTCCGAAGCCGACACTGACTCCGACCATCTGAAGGACCTTGTTGGGGTCGTAGGCATTGTTGATCGAATTCTGATAATAGTCATTGTAACCGGATCCGTAGCCATAGAGGTTGCCATATCCGTAGTTAAGATATGGATTGGACCATGTGGAGTTGTAGTAGGAAGAGTTTACACCGGTCTGACGGCTATAGTATGCGGAAACGGACAATGAATTGGGGCGTTTGCCGCCGAACCATGGATCAAGGAACGAAACACTATAGGCCTGATAGTAGCGCGCGTTGGTCTGTGCAGATATGGTGAATGTCTGTCCTTCACCCTGCGGAATCAGCCCTTTGTATGAGCTTGGATGAAGCAAATTCTTAATCGAGAAATTTGTAAACTTCAACGCGAGTTTACCAATTACGCCAGTCTGTCCCCAACCGAGCGAAAACTCGATCTGGTCGTTAGCCTTGGATTCGAGGTTGAACAGAATGTCAACGGTGCCGTTTTCCTGATTCGGTTCAGGACGGATATCCATGTTTTCAGGGTTGAAGTGCCCTGTCTGGGCAATTTCTCGGGCTGAACGCATAAGATCGTCTTTTGAGAACAACTCACCGGGCTTAACCCTGAGTTCACGTCTGATCACTTTCTCATAGAGCCGGTCGTTACCATTTATGACAACGTTGTTGATGCGTGCCTGAGGGCCCTCCATCATACGCATTTCAAGATCAATCGAGTCGCCTTCGACATTCCGTTCGATAGGAACAAGGTCGTAAAACAGATAACCACGGTTCATGTAAAGATTGGCGACAGCGTCATCGTCATCGGTCATTCGTTTCGAGAGCAGCTTCTGGTTATAGACATCGCCCTTCTTAATTCCGAGAACGTCGTTGAGGAAGTCCGTAGGGAACACGGTGTTGCCCACCCATGAAATATCGTTTATATAATACTTCTTTCCTTCCTCGAGGGTTATATATACGTCAACTGTATTGTCATCGTAGTTAACGACGCTGTCGGAGATGATCTTGGCGTCGCGATAGCCCTTTTCGTTATATTTCTGAATGATTCGCTTGAGGTCGTCTTCATAGTCAGACTCAACAAATTTCTTCTGCTTGAACAGGTTGAGAAGTTTTCCTTTTTCGTTGGTCTTCTTCATGGTGCGCTGAATGGCATTGTCGCTCATGACCTCATTTCCGTCAATATAAATTTTATGAACCTTGACCTTTGAGTTTTTATTGATGTTTATGTCAACAATCATTTCGTTTTTTGCAGCCAGATCCTCGCGAAGAGTGATTTTGACTTCCGCATTATTGAATCCTTTGGCGGCAAAATATTTTTTGATTATCTCTTCGGCCCGGTTCACTATATTCTGGGTGATCTGATTGCCCTTGTGGAGCTGAAGCCGCTCCTGTAGTTCATCGCGTTCGCTCTTTTTAACGCCATAATAATGAATCGCGGAAATGCGGGGCTGCGTCCGCAGGTCGATCGTGATCCATGCTTTATCGCCGGCGGTTTTGTCGACCACTATCCTGACCTGGCTGAAGAGTCCCTGACGCCACAGCCGCTTGCTTGCAGCCGTCAGCTCCGCGCCGGGAATATCGACACGTTCGCCTATCTTAAGGCCGGCATATCCGATAATTGTATGATCTTCATAATTATCCGCACCTTTGACCGATATTCCGGCAATTTCGTAGGTTCGCGGAATCCCGGTAAAAATCACTTTCGGATTACGCAGTGTGTCCGCAGGAGTCTGGGCGAAGCCATGGAGTCCCGAAATCAAGTAAAGACAGATGGCTGAAAATATGGCAAGAACGTTATGTCGCATAATCAAATATGAGGATATTACTTTTTTATTGCATCAATGTGAGAATGGTTCAGCTGATGTTGGCATTTGGACCGGAAACCTGATCAGAAGTCAGGCCGAACCGTCTTTCGCGCCGCTGATAATCAGCTACGGCCTCCAGAAAGTCTTCGGTCGAAAAGGCAGGCCAATAGACCGGAGTGAAATATAGTTCCGAATAAGCGATCTGCCACAGGAGAAAGTTGGACACCCGCGAGTCGCCGCCGGTCCGTATCAACAGATCGGGATCAGGTATTCCAGAAGTTGTCAGCAACGAATCGACCGTCGCTTCAGAAACGTCCTCAGGCTTCAACTGACCGGAAGCGACCTGTGCGGCTATACTCCGGGCTGCTTCGACAATTTCCCACCGGGAAGAATAGCTAAGAGCCAGATTGACCTGAAGCCCCGTACATGCAGATGTGGCTGCAAGACTTCTCTGGAGAGAGTCGTAGGATTCGGCCGGCATACGGGCCACGTCGCCGATAACATTCAGGCGAACATTGTTCCTGACAAGATCGGGAGTTTCTTTTTCAAGGGCAACCACAATCAAATGAAGCAGAGCCGCCACCTCTTCAGGCGGACGATTCCAGTTTTCGGTGCTGAACGCATAAAGCGTCAGGTATTTCACTCCGAGTTGCGAGGCGGCAGTTATGACAGTCCGTACTGTTTCGACTCCAGCAACATGACCTGCCGTACGCTCCATTCCATGAGATCTGGCCCAACGACCGTTTCCATCCATGATTATGGCTATATGAGCCGGAACGGATGCTGAATCTATCTGGATCGGTGTGGAATTCATCTGAATTGGTTGATTGGTTAGGAATATGATTATTTAAATATTTTTAGTCAAGCCGGTTACATGTCGAACACCTCGGACCGAATTCATAGCTGATTCCAACAGTCAGCCCGGAATACCAGTCGGTGTTCTTCAAAAAGGAACTTTTGATGAGGTAGAGATCGGAAAGGGTGTCGCCGTCGACATTGTCGGCAAAGACTTTTGTCATTGTAAATTCGGCAGAGAGGTTGACTCGCCGCGAGAGTTTGTAGCGCACTCCGACACCTATCGGAACGGAGAATGCCACATGCGTCGCGCCTCCGGAAGAAGCCAGGGTTGCGCCAAGGCCGACACTGACAAACGGCGACCAACGTTTCAGCCGCTTGTAAGTTTCGCCGATCCCGAAAGCAAAAAAGTTGCACTCACCCCTGACCGAAAGGTCGGCTACGGTTGACTTGAACGAATAGTTTTCGCCAAAAGGCAATACGTTTTCAAATTCCGACGTATTTCCGGATATAGTCGAAAAACCGAGCTGCGCGCGCAGAGCCCAGCGACTGTCGAAAAGGTATCGCATGTTAAGAGCGGCCGCGAGTCCAGGGTGTTTGAAAAGACTGCTTTCATTGGCGTCGCCAAGATAGCCGCTCATTCCGAGACCAACACCGAAGTCATACTTATAGCTCTCCACATCGTCAGCTGCCGCAGCATCAAATGAGATCGCCGCAACACTAATGGCCGGAATCAATATTCGCGTCAGTTTATTCACTTAATTTTTTGGCTGATTCTGATGGAAGAACAAGGCACTCACGGTTGGATGCCGAAAAAAATCACTGAAGTGGTTTAAACATCAACCGGTTGATAAGACCTCGCCATACACGGGTGTTCAGTTCTCCACCGGATGTGTTGCCCCCGAAGAGATATATGTAGGGGCATTCCCATGATTCGATAGGCTTGATGCCGCGTGCAGAGCTCCTGACAGAAAACCAAGCCGGCATCACAGGCATTTCCAGAGACCGCCATGCCGAAGCCGCTCTTGAAGAAATTGTGTTTTCAAACACCAGCGCTGAAGCTCCGGATAGAGTCGGGACAGCCGACGGGAGCTGCATAAGTTCGCCAGCGCTTGTCCAGCTTGTTCCGCGGTCATATGAGACATAGACCGTACGTGAAAGCGTTCCGTCGGCCAGATCCCCGCCAAAAGCGAGAAGCACTGATTCTTTTGTGACAATCCAGTTTTCGGAAGTCTTGAATGCGAAATAGGGAATCAATACGGGAGCGGCCACCCCTGGAATGGATGTCGAACTGATAGCAGCCCATTGAGAGCCATCGAAGGCCCAGACAGCCCCCACATGCTCCCCGGCAGCAGTACGGCCTCCAATTACGATCATCATCGGAGTTGTCGACCATTCTGAAGTATAGGTGACGGCCGAGCTTGTCGCATCGACAGGCGCCGAAGTCAGCACCTTGCCGCTTACTCCTTCCGGATATGAAACATAATCATATGTTCCGTCGGACTGTTTGAGTGTGCCGAGAACCATCGCACCATATCCTCCGTAGATATGACTCATTTTGGCGTTCACTGCGGTCCAGCTAAGGCCATTGTCAGTCGATTTGAGCAGATTGTCGTTTTCATCACGCGCATAAAGGGCATCAGACGCGGCAACGACCGAATTAACGACGAAACCCGCAGGCAACGTGACCGACTTCACATCCCAGTCGTTGTTGGCCGGATTGGATGAAAGCGCCACCGTCGATTCATTGACTCCGGCAGCAAAACAAATAGCCTTTCCGGCAAAATCCACTGCATGAATAACCTCCGGATCAGAAATCGTTGTCGGACAAGCCGACCATGAGGCATCGCCCCATGCAAGCGAGTCCGGCTTCATTTTGTGGACATTGACAAAAATGCGGTAGTCACGCTCAACCTTTTCATTGGCAGAGACAAGATGAAGCGAGACATATCCCCGTGAGAAGTCAATCGCTTCCGAGGAGTTCTGAAGATAATTCACGACCGTGTCCTGCCCGTTCGAGCCGGGCATTGTGATATCAGCCACACTGACAGACGAAAACGTCATTGAAACACCAAGCGAATCAACCCTTGTTCCAAGAGGCAGAGAGTCAGCGTTGAAAACCGTAGCTGTGTTGAGGTCGATAGAGAAATAGACCTGATCGAGATTGGATAGAATACTGTCGTCTGCGTTCAGGCTGAACGTTTTCACCATCACAGCAAACTCGGCAGAGTCATCAACCGGATCATCATTGTCATCCGAATCATTACAGGCAGAAAACACAAACAGTCCGCATAACGCGACCAACATCATATAGAGAGGATTGTATCTCTTCATAAAACGGGGATTCTATTCATAAATTAAAGTGGCTCAAGTCAGGACAATGCCTTCATCAAACAGCTGACGGCACATACCCGTGGCATTTACAGGAAAGACCCTGCACAGCCACAAATATTCTCATATCGCCTTTTGCAACTGAGTGATTCCGGCTCTGAAAAACAGAGACACGGGTTTACAGTTCAAGTTGCAAAGGTAACAAGTTTTTAAGAAATAGTAAGGAGCAAAAAGTTAAATTTGGTAATGAAATCGAGTTTTTAGAAACATCCGGCCTTTCGCAATGCCTGTTTTTTAACTTTTAGAATCGTTTTTAACATTGATTATTACATTTCCGCCAATAAGAGTGCGGACTTCCACTATTCCGGGCGGTAGGGCTATCGGACTGACCCCATCTTCACCAAAGCTCACTGGAGCCATCTCCACACGAATGTCATCCCAAAGGCCCGCCTCTATAAATGAGCTGAGCATAAGCGCGCCGCCTTCAACCATCACAGACGAGATTCCGACAGTGTGCAACCGCTCAACAATCTCCTTCGGCGAAGCATTCTCGTCAATCCGTACAACCGTCACCCAATCAGGAAGATCCGTGCGGCCGACTGAGGTAAAATAGATGCATTCGCGGGAAGCGAACACCTTCGACAACGCGCTCACACGTCCACGCCGGTCAACAACAACTGGCCTCGGCGAATGGCCGCTGACATCACGCACCGACAACGACGGATTATCAGCGATAACCGTCTGCGAGCCAACAAGAATCGCATCATAAAGGCTTCGTTCGCGATGCATAAGCTGCAGCGACAGAGACGAAGAAATAGCCGCAGGGGGAGCATCGTATCCACGACGTCTATCAAGAAAACCGTCGGCACTCATTGCCCATTTGAGCATGATATAAGGACGATGTTTCGTCTGCGCCACCAGAAATCGTCGGTTCAATGCCCTACATTCCTTCTCCATCACGCCAACAACGACTTCCGCTCCAGCATCGCGCAACATCGCCACACCACGGCCTGAAACTTTCGGATTCGGATCACCACACCCTACGACCACGCGTCGTATTCCTTCCTTGATCAACAGCCTGGCGCAAGGCGGAGTCTTGCCGTAATGCGAGCATGGCTCAAAAGTCACATACATGGTTGATTCAGGCAAAAGCTCCCTGTCGGATTCCGAGACCGACCGCACCGCCCACACTTCCGCATGAGGACCGCCGTAACGCCGGTGATAGCCTTCGCCAATAACACGCCCGCGTGCCACAATAACAGCTCCCACCATCGGATTCGGCGAAGTAAAACCCTCGCCCAGACGGGCAAGCGCAAGCGCACGCTCCATATATTTACAGTCTATTTCCAATCTCCACAGGATTTTATAAGTGCAACCAACCGATCGACAGCGTCCTCGGCCGGAATGTTGCGCTCCAGACACTCTTTCCCTTTATACAGACTAACACGCCCGATGCCTGCCCCGACATATCCGTAGTCTGCATCAGCCATCTCTCCGGGTCCGTTGACGATACACCCCATAACCCCTATTTTCAGGCCTTTCAAATGAGAGGTGGCATTCTTTACCCGCGCAAGCGTCGACTGCAGGTCAAACAAAGTGCGGCCACAACCCGGACATGATATGAATTCCGTTTTGGAGAACCGCAACCGTGCCGACTGAAGAATCGCGAAAGCCAGCCTTGAGGCACTTTCAGCACTCATCCGATCCGATACGATCATCAGCCCGTCGGCCAACCCTGAAAGAAAAAGAGAACCAAGTTCAACAGAGGCTCTGACTGCGACTGTTTCTTCGTCAAAACCGTGATAATCAGCTCTGACAACGACAGGGTTCTTCAATCCAGCAGAAGCCATATATTCAAGAGCCGCAGCCATTTCAAGCGAACGGTTTGAGTGGGTCGAAGTCATCAACAGAATCTTGCCTTCAAGCGGCTTGACCTTTCCGGACAATATGTCAGAGGCTTCAACCTCATGAAACAAGCCGTCATTGTCATAAATAAACAGATCTGGCCTTAAATCCGGGCCATAGGAATCCGACGACGATTGCCCGACAACGACCGGCAGATGATCGCCTCCGACAAAACCGACCGGATCTGTCGGCCGTCGCCTCCCGCAACATAGTGGGAAACAGCGGTTAATCGCCGATTCTACTGCAGGGGCCGATGCGATGTCGTCGATGTAATCAACGATCTTCCTGGCGACAGGCAACTCCAATTCCGGATCCTCGCTGAGCGACACACGGATAGTGTCACCGATGCCGAGTGCCAGCAATGAGCCGATACCAAGCGCCGACTTGATCCTGCCGTCCTCGCCATCACCGGCCTCTGTCACTCCCAGATGAAGCGGAAAAGCCATGCCTTCCCTCTCCATTGCCTTGACAAGAAGAAGAACGGTCGTGACCATAACAACAACGTTAGAGGCTTTTATCGAAATGACAACATCGTTGAAATCCTCTTTCCGGAAAACGCGCAGAAACTCCATGGCGCTTTCAACCATGCCGGCCGGAGTATCGCCGTAGCGACTCATGATACGGTCCGACAAAGAACCGTGGTTCACTCCGAGCCTGACTGCAGTCCCGTTTTCCCGGCATTTGTCGATAAACGGAATCAAAGTAGCCTCAAGCCTTTGCAGTTCGGCTACATATTCTTCATCGGTAAACTCGATTTTTTTGAACGTGCGCCCCGGATCAACAAAATTCCCTGGATTGATACGGACCTTCTCGACAATCTCAGCAGCCGCGAATGCCGCCCGTGGATTGAAATGGATATCAGCCACCAGTGGAACCGTAATGCCCGACTCCCGAAGCTGACGGCGAATTTCACCGAGATTCTGTGCCTCGCGCACTCCCTGTGCTGTGAACCGGACAAGTTCGGCTCCCGCAGCAATGATGCGACGACACTGCTCCACACTCGCCTGAGTGTCCATTGTCGACGTTGATGCCATCGACTGAAGCCTGACAGGATTCGTTCCGCCGATAGCCGTTGTCCCGACCTTGACTTCCGACGTTGGCCGGCGTCTGTATTTCAGCGATGTCATTTTGGTTTCAGACTCAATTTGTTTTGAATTTATAGCGCACCTCGGCCAATTGTCCGTTGACTTTCACTATTTTTTCCGCAAGTGTCAGACGATATTCCTCATAGCGCGCAGCAAGATCCTTATCGCCAAGAGCCACAATCTGAGTTGCAAGAATTCCGGCATTCATTCCGCCGTCAATAGCCACCGTGGCTACAGGAATCCCCGGAGGCATCTGAACGATGGCGTAGAGAGCATCGCGGCCGTCAAGTGTCGAACTGATAGGCACTCCAATGACCGGAACAGGAGTCATGGCGGCAATCACTCCCGGAAGAGCGGCGGCCATGCCGGCCCCGGCAATGATGACTTCGATTCCACGCTCTTTCGCACCGCGCGCAAAAGACTCGACTTCGGCCGGAGTCCGGTGGGCGGAAAGTGCGTTCATCTCAAACGGAATTTCCATCGCGTCGAGAAACTTTGCGGCTTTCTCCATGATAGGCAGATCGGAAATACTGCCCATTATAATGCTGACTTTAGGATTCATCTTTTCAATACAGTTTTTTGTTTCTGACCGCAAAGATAACCAATATAGTTGAATTAACGCCAAAAAAACATTTTTTGAACAATCGGAATCCGGTTCACCTCCCCCCGATAGGCATCAGTCATTCCATAAAGAACGGCGGGTCAAATCCGTTATGATTCCGACCCGCCGTGTGTGTTGATGAAAACTGTTTTGTCTGAAACGATCAGTCAAGTGTGCAGATTGAAACGCGGTTCCAATCGTTTTCCGTAAACATGTGGCCGATGCCTTCACCTTCGGCTTTGATGCGGTCGGCTTTGATTCCGTACTTGGAAACCAGCGCATTCTTCACTGATTCGGCACGAGCCTGAGCCAGTTTGACATTCAAGTCAAGGTTACCGTCCTGCGACGCATAGCCTTTGACAAGGACCTTTGAATCTTTATGATTCTTCATGTAGGAGGCAACCATCTCGACATTAGGCATCTGATCAGCGGTGATGACCGAGCTTCCGATTTTATAGAAGATGTAGCGGACACTCTGCAGATTGTTGTTGACCTCCTTGATCACTTCGGGCTTGCGGTTTTTGCATGCCTGGAGCTGATTGGCGAGATCGGCTGCATTCGCCGCCGCGGCAGATGTGGCAGCGTTGCATGCTGCGATCTCTGCGCGCAGATCGTTGATCTGCTTGTTCAGGGCATCGAGTTCGGCCTGATTGCGAGTGTCGACAGGAACAAAACCAGGGCCAAAATTGTAAGTCACACCGGCATTGAGATTAAATGTGGCTTTTGCACGGGAATAGGCGGCGGATGTCTGCTCTACATCAAGAGGCAGATATTCCGAACCTGTCATGTTCCATGCGACATATGGCTTCAGCGACAGAGTAAGATTTTTCGTCACATTGAAATTGAAGTTGATTCCGGCTTTTGTCAGAAGGAAGTTCTGGTCCTTTGCTTCAATCGAATATGGCAGCATTGCCATTCTGTCGAAAAACTCATGTCCCCAACCGGCTCCGGCAGTGATCTCGATATCAAAAAAACGTCCGTCGAATTTATATCCGCCGAAAAGATTCATGAGGTTAACCGACCCATAGACTCCGACATACATATTGTCAATCGCTGTCGAGCTGCGGCCGGGTGCTATCGAATATGTGTTGCCAAGAATTGTGGTGAAGTAATCTGTGTTCCAGGATGAAGTGTTCACACCTGCAACGCCCTCTACGCCAAGCGCGAACGCCGGCGATATCTGTTTCTGGACGTGAAGTCCGAACTGACCGCGCATGTCGCCGAAGAATGCGTGATGACGGGCAAGCGGAGTAGTGACTCCACCGTCAAGGCCGATTGACCAGTTGTCGCCGAAAGAAGTGGGCGCGACAGCGTTCTGTGCATTCAGCGACATCGACATCGCAACGCCAGCCGCTGCTATAGCTATTATCTTTTTCATAATTGTGATAATTATCGTTTTATATCTTTAAAGAGAATTGGAAATTGATTGTCCCGAAACCGCGAAACTCTGTGGCTCTCAGAAGAGCCACAGAGCAACGTTATTTTCAGTTCAGGCAATTATCCTTTCGGATGACTTACCTTATCGTTTATTCGGATCAATCGAGAGTACAGATCGATACGCGGTTCCAATCGTTTTCTGTAAACATGTGACCGATGCCTTCGCCTTCAGCTTTGATACGGTCAGCTTTGATGCCGTATTTGTTTACCAGAGCGTTCTTGACAGATTCCGCACGAGCCTGAGCGAGTTTGATGTTGAAGTCAAGATTACCGTCCTGAGAAGCATAACCCTTGATGACAACCTTAGAGTCTTTATGGTTCTTCATGTAGGATGCAACCATTTCCACGTTAGGCATCTGGTCTGCTGTGATGACAGAGCTGCCGACCTTGTAGAAGATATAGCGGACACTCTGCAGGTTGTTGCTGACTTCCTTGATCACTTCTGGTTTGCGGTTCTGGCAAGCCTGGAGCTGGTTTGCGAGGTCGGCGGCAGTTGCGGCGGCAGCGGCAGTTGCGGCGTTGCAAGCGGCGAGGTCTGCGCGAAGAGCATTGATCTGAGCGTTGAGTGCATCAATTTCAGCCTGGTTCTTGGTGTCAACACATTTGAAACCATCACCGAATTTATAAGCTACACCTGCGAAAATAGAGAAGGCTGCCTTTTCCTTGTTGTATGCGGCAGACGACTGGCTTACGCCTGCATCGCTCATGTCCCAGGTAACAGCGGGTTTGAGTGAGAGCGTCAGATGGCGGTTAACATTGAAGTTGAAGTTCAAACCAGCCTTGGTGGCGAAATAGTTATGATCCTCAGCTGTGTTGTCAGTGTAGTAGTCATGTCCCCAGCCGGCACCTGCCTGAACTTCGATTTCAAAAGGACGGGGAGCGCAATTGTATCCTCCGAAGAGGTTCATGAGATTGACTGTTCCATAAGCGCCGACATAAGAGTTGTCGAGAGCGGTTTTAGATTTGTCAGGATATGCGGGAGCGCTTTTCCAGGAAGAAGTGTTCACACCGGTATAGGCTTCGACACCGACTCCGAACACCGGAGAAACCTGTTTCTGAACGTGGATGCCGAAGGCACCTCGCATATCACCAATGAAGGAAGATCCATCGTAAAGAGGAGTGATACCACCACCTTCAACACCAATCGACCAATTGGAGAAGAATGAAGGAGCTTCCAAAGCTTGCTGTGCTTGCGCTGTCATCATCCCGGCAGCAGCGATAGCGATAAGGAATAATTTTTTCATTTTTGTTTTGTTTAATGTTGATAAAATCGGCACAAAGATAGAATATTTTATTTAAAAATTTAACTTAATGGATGCTTTTTGATTTTTTTTTATACCAAACCGCCAAATCAGCGGGATTCATCTCTTCTAAATATGTCTCAGCATGATAAATCTCTGTTGAAGCGGTCTTGTAATATCATAACACGTCATAAAAAATATTGTTTACTTTCCGATTGCTTTTTTTACGTCACCCCCTCCCCTCCCCATAGACCGGACCAATGCCGGCCGCCGGCATTCAACAAATGCCATTGAAAAGAACCGCACCACAATAATCAGAGTTTTTGATTAACTTTGCAACAGATTATGAAAACGTCAATATTGAGTCATATTTTACCGGTTGTTTTAGCCGGCTTTCCGTTTGGCATTCATGCCGGGGAGACCCCCGATTCGGTTTCGTCAATAAAGCTCGGGGGCGTGGAAGTTGCATCCCATGGTCCTAAAACGCGAAAACTCCGGGGATCAGTCACAAACACCGACGTCATTTCATCGGGAGAGCTACTCCGGGCCGCATGCTGCAATCTCGGAGAAAGCTTCTCGACCAATCCCTCTGTTGATGTCAGCTACAGCGACGCCGCAACCGGCGCCCGCCAGATCAAGCTTCTCGGGCTTTCCGGATCTTATGTTCAGATGATGACCGAAAACATTCCCAATTTCCGGGGTTCCGCACTCCCCTACGGACTCGGTTACATCGCAGGCCCGTGGATTCAGTCAATTCAGGTTTCAAAAGGCGCAAGCTCCGTCAAAAACGGCTATGAGTCGCTGACCGGTCAGATAAACATTGAAATGAAGAAACCACAGGCCGACCAACAGTTTGCAGCAAACGCCTATGTCGACTCCAACGCCAAGGTTGAGCTGAATGCCGACGGCAACATAAGGATCAACAAAAGGCTATCGACCTCACTGCTGCTCCACGGCGAAAACACGTTTGCGTCTCATGATTCAAACGGCGACGGGTTTGTCGACATGCCTGATCTGCGCCAGATAGCATTGATGAACCGATGGGCCTGGATGGGCAACGATTATATCTTCCAGGCCGCGGTCAAATTTCTCGACGAGTCGCGACACAGCGGACAGGACAAACACCACACTGCCCATATCGATCCTGTCAATGGACTTTACACCATTGACATTGACACCCGCCGATGGGAAGCGTTCGCAAAAAACGCCTATATTTTCGATCATGACAACGATGGGAATATCGCTTTGATTCTTTCCGGTTCACATAATGAATTCAATTCATCCTACGGACACAAGATCTATTACACCGGACAGGCAAACGCCTACGCTTCACTGCTTTTTGAGCGAAAATGGAGTGACAATCATGCATTTTCATCCGGTCTTAGCTTCAACTACGACAACTTCCATCAACAAATGCGGCTTACCCAGAACGCGGATCTTCCAAAATCACCTTCAAAAGAGATAGAAGCGGTCAGCGGCGCCTATGCGCAATACACCTTTAATATAGGAACCCGATTGATGGTCATGGGCGGCCTGCGCTTTGACTACAGCTCCTTGTTCGGGTCGTCCGTTACGCCACGTTTCCACTTCCGGTGGAATCCGGGTGAATGGCTTTCGATCCACGGCTCTGCCGGAATCGGACGCCGCACGCCCCACGTCATGGCCGAAAACAACTTCCTTCTTGCTTCCGGCCGCCAGATAATCATCATGCCGGGAATCAGCCAGGAAAAAGCCGGCAATTACGGATTCGGCGCGAGCTCGACCATATATGCCGCCGGCAGGCCACTGACAATCAGCGCCGAATACTACTACACATCGTTCAACAACCAACTGCTTGCTGACCTTGACAGCAACCCCCATGCCGTCACATTCAAAAATCTCGATGGCCGGCAGTCGTTTTCCCATACGTTTCAGGCAGAAGTGACTTATCCCCTTTTCAAGGATTTCAGCCTGACGGCCGCCTACCGTCTCACAGATGTCAAGGCCGACTATGGACAAGGCCTTGTCGAAAAGCCTTTGACATCGCGCAACAAAGGACTTCTGACAGCATCATATGCGCCAGACATGGGGAAATGGCAGTTTGACATCACTTGTTCGTTCAACGGCTCCGGAAGAATGCCGGCTCCATATTACAAGAACGACGGAGTGCTGTCGTGGAACAGACGCTATCACGCCTACGCCCAGCTCAACGCCCAGATAACCCGCAACTTCCGACACTGGTCAGTCTATGTCGGAGGAGAAAACCTTACAGCCTACCGACAGAAGAACCCTATTATCGGGGCAGAAAACCCATGGGACACCGGTTTTGACGCCACAATGGTCTATGCGCCACTGCACGGGGCAATTATTTACGCCGGCTTCCGTTATACTTTTACAAAATACTAACAATCCATAACATATTCCATTATGAAAAAAATCATCACTCTGGCATTTGCCATCATCATGTCTGTCTCTGTCATGGCCGCCGGAAAAGCAACAATCAACTTCTCGGTCAATCCGGCCATGAGCTGCCAGAACTGCGAAAACAAAATCAAATCAAACCTAAGATTTGAGAAAGGTGTGAAAGAGATCGCGACCTCACTTGCCGACCAGCTTGTAAC
>JAIDXA010000151.1 GCA_029058705.1 Paramuribaculum sp.
GATTATGAGAGCCGCGGCATAACCTTTGCCACCATCAATGTCGGAGGTGGACTCGGAATTGATTACGATTCCCCCGACACCTGTCCTATTCCCGATTTCAAAGGCTATTTCGGGACTTTCAGCAAACATCTTAAAATTCGCGAAGGACAGGAAATCCATTTCGAGCTTGGCCGTTCGCTCGTGGCACAATGCGCATCGCTGATAACCCGTGTGCTATATGTGAAACATGGACTTGAGAAGAAATTCGTCATTGTCGACGCCGGCTTCACCGATCTGATCCGACCCGCACTCTATCAGGCACACCATCAGATTGAGAACCTGACATCCGGCACTACCGCAACAGACACCTACGACATCGTCGGCCCAATCTGCGAATCGTCTGACGTCTTCGAAAAAGACGCAACCCTTGCAGTCACCAGTCGCGGCGATCTGCTTGCCATCCGGTCCGCAGGCGCCTACGGATCGGTAATGGCCATGCAATATAATTGCCGGACTCTTCCCCGTTCTGTATTCTCCAAATAACTTCATTCCGCAATATTTTCAGGGCCGGTGAATCAAAATGCCGTTCACCGGCCCTAAGTATTTATCTGACAGCCTGACCTATGGCGGATCAGATCAGTCGATGAAACGACGCGTCAGTCCTTCATATGCATCTATGCGGCGATCTCGCAGGAAAGGCCACCATCGCCTGACCTGTTCACTCCGGTTCATATCCACATTGATCACTTTTACCGCCTCGCTTCCGGTCGGGGCTTCATAAAGAAGTTCGCCCTGCGGCCCAGCCACAAAACTGCTGCCCCAGAACGTAATTCCATTAGTAGCTCCCGACGGATCAGGTTCATGGCCTACACGATTGACAGTGACAACCGGAATCCCGTTTGCAACCGCATGCGCGCGCTGCACAATCATCCAGGCGTTGCGTTGGCGATCCTTTTCCTCGTCGGTATCGGTCGACTCCCAGCCGATGGCAGTCGGATAGACAAGCAGCTCAGCTCCCTGCAAAGCCATCAGCCGCGCCGCCTCGGGATACCATTGATCCCAGCACACAAGAACTCCGATGCGGCCGACAGACGTATCTATCGGATGAAATCCGAGGTCACCAGGAGTGAAATAGAATTTTTCATAATAAGCCGGATCGTCGGGTATGTGCATCTTACGGTAGACTCCTGCAATCGATCCATCAGCTTCGAAAACAACAGCCGTGTTATGGTAAAGGCCTGGCGCACGACGCTCAAACATCGAGGTTACTATGACAACCTGCAGTTCACGAGCCAACGCGGCATAAAAATCAGTGGATTCCGACGGGATTTCCACAGCAAGGTCGCATAGATCAACCGACTCTGTCTGACAAAAATATAACGAATCGTGCAATTCCTGATTGACTATCAGACGTGCACCTGCCGATGCGGCTTTCCTGATTTCTTCGGCAAGCCGCCCGCGGTTACGCGCGACATCGGCAGTCTTGGATAACTGAATGAGTCCTATCTTAAGATCTTTTGTCATGATTCTAAATTGAAAATTCAATATTGTTCAAAATGAAAGCAACCCGTCCGGAAACTGCATTGTCATGCAGTGGAGCGAGCCATGCTGACGAATCAGTGCCCGGCAGTCGATAGCTACAACCGGCTGGTGGAACGCGATCTGCAGCATCTGACGCGCAAGCTCATCCTTTTTCGGCTGTCCATAGACAGGCATCAGCACGACTTCGGGAAGAGCAAGGAAGTTGGCATAGGTTGCCGGCAGCCTCTCTCCATCCTCATCGTAAATCGCATCCGGAAGCGGAAGCCTTATGAGATTGAACGGTTTCCCGGACAGATCGCGCGCATCACGGAGTTCGGCCTCCATTGCCTGAAGTTCCGAAAAATGCTCGTCGGAGGGATCATCGCAACCGGTGAAGATGATAGTGTTTCCCGGCGCAAAACGCGCGAGGGTGTCGATATGGCTGTCTGTATCGTCGCCGGCGAGATAACCATGGTTTAGCCATATGATCTTTTCAGCGCCGAAATAACCGAGCAACCGTTTTTCAATTCCATCCCTGTCAAGAACCGGGTTACGATTGGGCGAACACTGGCATTCCGATGTAGTCATCAGAAGTCCGTTTCCATCGCTCTCTATACCACCTCCCTCAAGAACAAAATCCTGACAATTCACCACCGGACTTCCGATCAGACCGCTACGCGACATGCGCCCCGTAACAAGATTATCGTGACACGCGGCGAATTTCAGACCCCAGCCGTTAAACCGGAAGTCAAGAGCCGCAAACGACCCGTCGGAAAGTTCGACAGAAAGCGGGCCGTAGTCACGTGTCCAGGTGTCATTTGTCGGAGTTTCAAAGAAAAAGACTTTTTCCGGATCTGCCGTTCCGATCTCCCGACGGGCTGCGGCGATGTCGGGAGCCAGCACGACAACTCTTGTCCACCGGCTTATTGCATGAATCATTTCAACAACACATGCCCTGACATCATCGAGCATATAATTCCAATCGGTTTCGGGATGAGGCCACGCCAAAATGACCCCCCCTCCCATTTCCCATTCGGCGGGCAGGCGCAGCTTCAAGGCATCCACACCGCCATCATACAGGTCATTCATCGTCATAGTCGCTCAGTGTGTTCCAGATATCGTCCTGAGAATCGAGGTATTCCTCACAATAATCTGCAAAACCGCTTTTATCGGTACTGCCCACTTCGGCACACCATTCCTTATATGCGGCTTTCAATTCCGGGTTTTCATGGAGATTCTTCTTAAACTCAGATTCGGCTATATCGACGCTACCGTATTGGGCAAGGTAGTCGTCGAACACTTCTGTTATATGCTTCATCGGTTGTGATTCCTGCCTTCAATCCGACAGACAGGCTTGTTTTTTCAGTTAAAAGGATAATGTGTGAGAATAAATCGGACGTAAATTTAAGACTTATAGCCGTGGAAAACAAATTATTTAAGAAACTTTTCGGAATCCGGCCGTGTTATTTTATAAAACAAAATCCGCATAAACGTCTGTTAACTATGAAAAAACTACTACAGATTCTTTTTATGGCACTGATCCTTACGGGCTGCAGTCCATATTCGCTTGTAAACAGCGAGACATATAACAACGCTGATCTTTCGTCCTACCATACATTCCGGATAATCACACCTGACGAAGGCAAAATGATTCCCGGAATGCAGGAAGTCACCTACTACAATATAGCGGCTGCGATACGGGAGCAGATGGTGGAACGTGGATTCACAGAAAGTCCGACATCTCCCCTGCTCATCAACATAGCAATATCAACCCACCGCGAAATACAGACCGAACCACTTGTCAACAATTTCTATCCATGGTATGGTCCAGCCCCCTATCCTGCCTATTACCCGTTTTTCATGTACCCGCGACAATATTACTGGCCGGCAGCCGCCAACGCACAGGTCATCACCGGAATCTACAAAGAGGGAGTGCTGACAATGGACATGGTCAACATCGAGAAGAAGATTCCGCTCTACTCATCGTCGGTCGCAACAATCCTTAACGGATCGGGCCAAGCCCAGTTCCGGAATCTTTCCGGAATAGCGGAAGCCGTCCAGACTCTTTTTTCGAAATTCCCGGTGGCAGTACTCCCGCAGTACCGTACAAAATAACCGCACTACAGCTTCAGGCCGGCTCTACACAATGGTTGTGACCGGCCTGAACTTTTATATCCGCGGGTTGTTACTAAGATACAACACCTGTCATTTTAATCTTAACATAAAAACCTCTATTCCGACCCTCACAATGAAAGAACAAGTCTACACTCAGCCTAAGCTTCCATATGCACCGGACGCCTTGGCTCCGGCCATTTCCCAGGAAACAGTCGACTACCATTATGGCCGTCATGAAAAAGCATATATCGAGAATCTCAACAAGTTGATAGAAGGCACTGAATTTGCCGATATGGACATCGAGGATATTATCCGCAAGGCAGACGGGCCATTGTTCAACAATGCCTCACAAGCGTGGAATCATATTTTCTATTTCTTTTCATTCACGCCCGACGGGCCGACAGAACCCGAAGGCGAACTCCGCAAGGCAATCGAACGCGATTTCGGCTCTGTTGAAGATTTCAAAAAAGAATTTGTCGATGCCGGTGTGAAGATTTTCGGAAGCGGATGGGTATGGCTTTCGCGCGATCAGGACGGAAAACTTTTCATTACCCAGAAATCAAATGCCGGAAATCCGTTGACCGACGGACTGACGCCACTTCTGACATTCGACGTCTGGGAACATGCATATTATCTCGACTATCAGAAC
>JAIDXA010000152.1 GCA_029058705.1 Paramuribaculum sp.
AATCAATAATGACCGACTCCGAAATCAGCTGGATAAACGACTACCACGGACTCGTCCGCAGCAAACTGTCCCCTGAACTCGACGAAACCGCCAGACAATGGCTCACAGAGAAAACCCGTCCCCTGACCAGATAAACAAAAAAACGACACCGACATGGCACTGATAATCCCCCTGCGCGGATTCACCCCCGCGATCGGACCTGACACCTTCCTCGCCGAAAACGCCACCATCATAGGCGACGTAACCATCGGCGAAGGATGCAGCATATGGTTCAACACCGTCGTCCGCGGCGACGTAAACACAATCAAAATCGGCGACCGGGTGAACATACAGGACGGATCCGTCCTCCACACCCTCTACCGGAAATCCACCATTGAAATCGGCGACGACGTCTCCATCGGCCACAACGTGACCCTCCACGGATGCAAGATCCACAGCCTCGCGCTGATCGGCATGGGCGCCGTTGTCATGGACGATGCCGAAGTCGGCGAAGGAGCACTCGTGGCAGCAGGATCAGTCGTACTCTCCCGAACAAAAATCGGGCCCAACGAGCTCTGGGGAGGCGCACCTGCCAAATTCATCAAAATGGTCGATCCTGAAACCTCGCGCGAACTCAACCAGAAAATCGCACGAAACTACCTGATGTACTCCCGCTGGTACACCGACGCCGACCCCCGATAAGACACGGAAACAACAACACATTCCATCCCGGTGCGCATTGGAAACACCCGCCAATGCGCACCGTTTTTTCAATCCACACTCAACTTTCTCAAAAAAATACTTGACAAGGGGTAGAAAATTCATTAATTTTGCACGATATTTAGGTTAAATCCGTCCAACAGACAAGGCCAGGCCAAAATGAAACAGAAAAGCAAGTTCCGAAGAATGATCGACAGCTCCCGCACTATAACGGTAGCAAGCGTCGCAATGGTACTGCTGATTCTCGGAATAACCATAATCCTCGGACTTGCCACAAAACGCGCCGCCTCACTCCTGCGCTCTGACATCGGACTCGTCGCCGTCGTCGACCCCGCATGCGGACAACCGGCCGTCGACTCCCTGACAACCTTCCTCGCCTCAGCCCCCTTCATCGAAAAAACCGTGGCCAGAACCGCCGATGAAGTACTCGAACGATGGGAAGACACTATGGGGTCCGAAGAGCTGCTCGACGTAAACCCATTCCTTCCCGAATATGAAATAACAGTCCGGAAACAATGGACCCGACCCGACAGCCTTGAACAAATCGCCCGCGACATCAGCCGGTTCAGATGCGTCGACCACATTCAGGTCAACACCGACCTCGCCGCCGGCATAAACCGGACAGTCAGCTCCGCCCTGCTCATTCTGTCAATAATCGGAATGACACTGCTGATCGTCTCCATCGTGCTGATGACAAACACCCTCAAGCTCCAGCTCCACGCCCAACGCTTCGTCATACACACACAGCAATATGTCGGGGCCAAAATCTCATACATCGTGCGCCCCTATGTAATCCGGGCGGCCATCAGCGGTCTCGCATCAGCATTGATCGCAACCGCAATACTGACAGCTCTCGCAACCTATGTCGTCATGATCGACCCCATCGCGGCAACTCTCTTCGACTGGACCGACATCCTCGTTTCAGCCGCCACACTGATCTCGATCGGGCCCATACTATGCGCATTGACCGCCATGATGGCCGCAAAAAAATACGTCTGCCGCAGCTACGACGAAATATTCAACTGAAACACCTCTTTAATATATAACAACCGCGATTAGCCATCCAACGCACGACAATCGACACCTCTCACGCTCAAACAATAAAACCAACGAATTCAAATGGCAAAAAACACCACGACATCATCCCCCTCCGAGTCAGAACTCAAAAAAGAACCCGAATCCCAGTTGCCCCTCCTACGGATCAACTTCATTCTGATGGCAATCGCCGCAGCAATGATCATAATTGGATTCATCCTGACTTCAGGAGGTGCATCTACAGCGCCCGACCAGTTCAATCCGGAAGTCTTTTCCACACGTCGCATAATCATCGGCCCCAACCTCGCATTCCTCGGTTTCATTTTCATGGGCATAGGCATAATGTGGCCCGGAAAAAAATCCGACCGTCACTGATGGCAGCCACTCTCCACTCACTATTTTCCACAAACCACTCAACTTTTTCATATGGACTGGATTGACGCCCTCCTGATGGGCATCGTACAAGGGCTTTCGGAATACCTCCCGATCAGCTCAAGCGGACATCTTGAAATATTCCGCACCATTCTCGGAATCGACCTCGAAGGATCCGAAGCGCTCGAACTCGTCGTGGCTCTGCACGTCGCCACCGTTCTCAGCACAATCGTCGTGCTATGGAAAGAATTCCTTCCGCTCTGCACCTCATTCCTGACATTCAAACGCGACGACAACACACTCTACGTCCTCAAAATACTCGTATCCTGCATCCCCATCGCAATCGTAGGGCTCTGTTTCAAAGACCAGATCGACAATCTCTTCGGAGGATCGCTGACCCTCGTCGGAATCTGCCTCATAATCACCGCGCTACTGCTGGCTTTCGCCTACTACTTCCGCGGACGGCGTCCCGCCGCCACCTACGGCAGCGCAAAGTCATCATCAATCCTTCCGCGCGAACACTCCATAACGTTCCGCGACGCCTTCATAATCGGATGCGCTCAGGCTCTCGCCGCGATGCCTGGCCTCAGCCGCTCCGGATCAACCATCGCAACCGGACTGCTGCTCGGCGACCGGCGCAACGAAATCGCCCAGTTCTCATTCTTCATGGTAATAATCCCTATACTCGGCGAAGCGCTCCTCGACGCCGTCCACATCATCGACGGAACATCAGCCGCAAACTCTATCGGACTCGTTCCGCTTCTGGTCGGTTTCATCGCAGCCTTCGTTGTCGGATGCATCGCTTGCAAATGGATGATCGAACTCGTAAAACGTGGCAAACTGATCTGGTTCGCCATATATTGCGTCATAATGGGAATCACCTGCATCGTCTGGTAAAAACTATTACGCATAACCAATTAATCAGATCCAGATGGACTTTATAACTGGCGAAACACTGCTCATTGACAAACCTGTCGGATGGACTTCGTTCGACATCGTCAAACGCATCCGGTCAACCCTGACCCGGCGATATGGCCTGAAAAAAATGAAGGTCGGACATGCAGGCACACTCGACCCCCTCGCCTCCGGTGTCATGATCGTCGTCACCGGACGATCGACAAAACTGATCGAATCACTCCAGGCCGGCGTCAAGGAATACATCGCCACAATTGCCCTCGGCGCTACAACACCATCTTTTGACCTCGAAACGGAAATCGACGCCCGTTTCCCGACCGACCACATCACACGCGCCCTCGTTGAGCAGACGCTCACCAGGTTCACCGGACGGATCGAACAGATCCCGCCGGCATTCTCCGCATGCAAAATCGACGGCAAACGAGCCTACGAACTGGCCCGCAAAGGTAAAGAAGTCCAGCTTAAGCCGAAAATCCTCGTCATCGATGAAATCGAGCTGCTCGAATTCTCACCCGAGTCGATAACAATAAGAGTCCTCTGCAGCAAAGGCACATACATCCGCGCGCTCGCCCGCGACATCGGACTTGCACTACACTCCGGAGGACACCTGACCGCCCTTCGGCGCACCCGGGTCGGCGACGCCTCGATCGACGACTGTCTCGACATCGACCGCACCGTCGAGCTGCTCCGCGAAATCGACATAACTCTCCCCGAAAACCCCGACCTAATCCCCGTTAAAATGAAGTCAAGATGACTTCAATGTCTCAAAGATTTTTAAAGACAAATACATGAAGCTTTCTCAATTCAAATTCAATCTCCCCGAAGAACTAATCGCACAGCACCCCGTTCCCCAGCGCGACGAATCGCGCATGATGGTACTAAACCGCCGCACAGGAGAAATCGAGCATCGCGTCTTCAAGGAAATTATCAACTTTTTCGAAGAAGGCGACATTTTCGTCTTCAACGACACGAAAGTATTCCCGGCCCGCCTATACGGATATAAGGAAAAAACTGGCGCTCGCATCGAAGTCTTTCTCCTGCGCGAGCTAAACGCCGAAAACAAACTGTGGGACGTTCTCGTCGAACCCGCCCGTAAAATCCGAATCGGAAACAAACTCTATTTCGGCGACGGCGAATCGATGGTGGCCGAAGTCATCGACAACACAACCTCACGCGGCCGCACCCTGAGATTCCTCTACGACGGCCCCCACGACGAATTCAAAAAAGAACTTTTCGCGCTCGGACAGCCGCCGCTCCCCCACTACATCCTGCGCGAACCCGAACAGCTCGACGCCGAACGCTATCAGACAATCTACGCCGACAAAGAAGGGGCGGTGGTTGCTCCCGCCGCCGGACTTCACTTCAGCCGGGAGCTCCTCAAGCGACTTGAGATCAAAGGCATAAACCAGGCTTTCCTCACCGTTCACAGCGGACTCGGAAACTTCCGCGAAATCGACGTCGAGGACCTCACGAAACACCGCATGGACTCCGAACAGATGGAAGTCACCCAGGAACTCGTCGACACTGTCAACGGCATCAAGGACTCACAACACCGCGTCTGCGCGATCGGAACCTCAGTCCTCCGCGGAATTGCAAGCGCCGTCAGCATGGGCGGACACATGAAAACATACTCCGGATGGACTAACAAATTCATCTTCCCCCCCTATGAATTCACCGTCACCGACGCGCTTCTCAGCAACTTCCACCTCCCCTACTCGACTATGCTGATGATGGTCGCCGCCTTCGGTGGCTACGACTTCGTCATGAAAGCCTACGAAGAAGCCATCAAGGAAAAATACCGCTTCGGCGCCTACGGCGATTCAATGCTCATAATCTGATCCCAAACTCCCGCTGACAATGGCCGACGTCACGAAATCAAGCGAATACAAAACCCTCGCTGCTCCTTGCGAGGGTATGATTCGCGAAAAAATGAGCCGGTTTCTCGCGTTTGCCACTCCTGTATCTTCCGCGGCCGAAGCCAAAGATTGGATCGCGGCAATCGCGTCCCGCTACCACGACGCACGCCACGTATGCTGGGCCTACATGCTCCGCGCCGACGCTTCCGAATTCCAATGGTCCGACAACGGAGAACCATCCGGAACCGCCGGCAAACCGATACTCGGACAGATGCGGTCAAAAGAAATAACAAACGTGGCCATTGCAGTCGTCCGCTACTTCGGAGGAATCAAACTCGGAACATCCGGACTCATAGCAGCCTATCGCGAAGCCGCACGGGAAGCTATCGAAGCCGGACAGATCATAACCGCCTTCGAAACCGCTACACTCACTTTCACATTCCCATACCTCTCGATGAACTCCGTCATGCGGGCGATTCGCGATTCAGAAGCAAAAATAGTCCGGCAGGATTTCGACAACACATGCACAATTGCCCTATCCCTGCGAGCCGACAGAATCAACGCTCTCGCCGACAGAATCGCCTCGATCGACGGAACCTCAATCCAATCAATAACCTGACAATTTCCCTTTTTCTACTCATGGAAGAAATGATAAAACGGCTGGCCGACGATCCCGACGGACTCGCCACCTACGAATTCATCGCCAACAACATCGAATCGATCGATCCGCTGCTCCCCCGGCTGATCGAAAACATGATAATGGTCGACGCATCCGGACAATTCACCGTCTCGGCCGCACGCTACCTCAACGCCATCGATCCTGAAAAATACGCCGCCCACATCCAGAATCTCATCTCAGCTGCCATCGACAAAGACCGCGAACGCGTCTACATCGGATCGCTGCTGACCGACATCTGGGGTCCCGACTACGCTTCTCGCGCCGACTCCCTGGCTGCCTCCGACCGCAACTTCCGACGCATCTACCAGCGGCTTCACCCCGCAAGCATCATCTGATCCTGCGGCAGCCCACGATGAAAACAGCCTCCGCATGCCTTCGGCTTCTGCTGCTCCCGATGCTGATCAGCTTTCTCGCCTTCAACGCAAACTCCAAAAACGCCCCAATGTCTGACCCCCGCACAACAACCGCATCTCCCGACATCCTCGTCGAAATGACAACCACTGAAGGTTCTGTAACCATACGTCTGTTCGGCGACACCCCGCTGCATCAGGAAAACTTCCTCCGGCTCGCCTCGGAAGGTTTCTACGACGGACTCCTGTTCCACCGCGTCATTAAAGACTTCATGGTTCAGGCCGGCGACCCCGATTCTAAAAATGCCGAACCGGGAAAAATGCTCGGAAGCGGCAGTCCCGACTATCAGATCGACGCCGAAATTCTCTACCCGCGTCATTTCCACCGGCGGGGCGCACTGGCAGCCGCACGACAGGACGACAGCGTAAATCCCGAACGGAAATCATCCGGATCGCAATTCTACATCGTAACCGGACACACCTACACCCCGGCTCAGCTCGACAAACTTGAAATGTCGCTGATCAGATCACAGAAACAGGCAATCGTCAACCGGCTCCTCGCCGAAAACCGCGACTCTATAATGTCCCTCCGTCGCAACCGCGACAAAGACGGGCTCGCCATCCTGCAGGACAGCCTCAACGAGCAGGCCCGACGCATTGCCGACGCTACTCCAATGGGTTTCACATCCGAACAGATCGACGCATACACCTCTGTCGGAGGAGCGCCGCACCTCGACGGGGCCTACTCCGTTTTCGGACAGGTCGAAAAAGGCTACGACGTCATCGACCGCATCCAGCAGGCCGAAGGCGACCGGCTCAACCGCCCCGTAAACGACATCCGCATCCTTTCCATCAAAATTCTCGGAAACGCGGAAAAATGATCGAATACTCAATCCACACTCTTTCCAACGGTCTCCGGATAGTCCACAACTACGACCCCTCGACAACCCATGTTGTCCTGAACACGCTCTACAACGTAGGCGCACGCGACGAATCTCCATCCCTGACCGGCATGGCCCACCTGTTCGAACATCTCATGTTCGGCGGCTCCAAAAACGTCGAAGACTTCGACCGGCAGCTCGAAATCGCCGGCGGAACAAACAACGCTTGGACCTCTAACGACTTCACGAACTTCTACTCCGTCGTCCCGGCCTCAAACGTCGAAACCGCCTTCTGGGTCGAAAGCGACCGCATGCTCTCACTCGCTTTTACCGAACAGTCCCTCGAAGTTCAGCGAAAAGTCGTCATCGAAGAATTTAAGCAAGTCTGCCTGAACCGGCCATACGGCGACTACGGCCACCGTCTGCGGCAGCTTCTCTACACTTCCCACCCCTACCGCTACCCGACCATCGGACGTGAAATCGACCATCTCCGCCGGGTAACACTCGACGATGTCCGCGACTTCTTCTTCTCCCACTACGCCCCCAACAACGCCGTTCTCGCTGTTGCAGGCCCAATCTCTCTCGACCGCACCGTCTCGCTTGCCGAAAAATGGTATGGATCAATCCCTGCTCGTCCCATAAAACCACGCAACTACTCCCCGGAACCACCCATAACAGCCCCACGGCGCGAAGAAGTCTCCGCCGACGTGCCTCAGGCTCGGCTGACTATAGCTTTCCTGATGGACAGCGCCGACCACCCCGACTATCCCGCGGCCGACCTCATCACCGACATTCTCGCATCCGGTCAGTCTGCCCGCTTCAACCGTCAGCTTGTAATGGGATCCGACCTCTTCACTGCGGCCGACGCCTCCATATCCGGAAGCGAGGAACAAGGCTTCATTATGTTCTCGGGCGCGCTCCGCTCCCATTCCCCTGAAAACCTGAAAAAAGCCGAACAAATGATAATCCGGCAGATCGACGACATACGCACAAACCCCGTCAGCAGCCACGAACTCCAACGAGCGCTCAACCGCTTCGAAAGCAACCGCCTGTTCTCGCAGATCGGTGCGCTCCCACGCGCAACACAGCTCGCAAAAGCCGTCATGACCGGACGCGACATAAACGCCCTGTCTGACACTTACCGCGCCGTAACCCCAGACAGAATCCGGGAAACCGCCGACCGGCTTCTACGCCACAATTCATCCGCCACACTCCTCTATCTGCCCAAATCTCACTGATTCCTCCTCTCCCGAACCTATCTCCGCCAAAAGAACTCAGCCTGAAACTCCCGGATGCACTCCCTAAACCCGGACTCCCGGGCTCTTTCCTCGGACTTTCCACGGGCTCTTGGAGTATGTTTACTTTCTCTTTCATTTTTTTTGCAAAAAATTGCAAATCAGAGATTTTATTCGTAAATTGCGGGGGCAAGAGTATTAACCAAAAATCATTATCGCATGAAAAAGTTGTTCATTTCTTTGTTTGCCGCCGCGGCTCTTCTTCCATTCAGCGTCTCCTGCGACTCCGGCGCAAACGAGCCCGACGCCCCGATCGAATCCGGCAATCCCGCCGACTCGATTCCTGCCGACACCCTCCCCTCTGACACCATTCCGACCGACACAGT
>JAIDXA010000153.1 GCA_029058705.1 Paramuribaculum sp.
TTTTTCATAACTAAATAGTTGGGTGTGTTTATAAAATCTGTAATGTAAACACACTTACTTGAAAAATGGTTTTAGTTTCCCGCATTTTTTTATGCGGTTTATGAAACGCCCCCTCTGGTGTCCGTCAATATGCTATCCAGCAACAATGTATTGCACTGCTACCCCATATGTCATAATCCTACAAAGAAAGCAGTATCCCGTATGATGCCACGCGCCGCAAGCCTCGATTCAGACTTGCGGCGCGTCTTGTCATGAGTCATGATTCAACTGATTTTTCAACTAAAAATGGCATCAGAAGTCAGGGATATCTCCGGGCGATGCGGTCAGGAAATCCGCTTCGCCTCCGGACAGCGGATTAGCGACACCGAAAGAGACTCCGCTGTTCATTTTCGATTCAGCCGAACCCATGGTCATTTCATTCTCATTCTCGGTCCAGTTTTCAAATCGTGCAAAAGCCGCACGGAACCGCATCTCCACGTCATCGACCGCACCGCTTCGGTGTTTGGCAACGATAAATTCCGCAAGCCCGCGGATATCGCGGTCCATCGCGTCGTGAGACGAACGCATATAATATTCCGGACGGTGAATGAAGCAGACAATATCGGCATCCTGCTCGATTGCACCACTCTCACGGAGGTCTGAAAGCTGAGGACGCTTACCCTCTTTTCCCTCTCCGCGCGATTCGACGCTTCGGTTCAGCTGCGACAGTGCGATTATAGGAATGTTCAACTCCTTGGCAAGCTGCTTTAATGAACGCGAAATCATGCTGACCTCCTGCTCGCGGCTTCCGAATTTCATTCCTGAGGCATTCATGAGCTGAAGGTAGTCGATGATAAGAATCTTGACGCCATGCTCCCTTACCAGACGTCGTGCTTTTGTACGGAGTTCAAAAATCGAAAGCGAAGGTGTGTCATCAATAAACATCGGGGCCCCGTAGAGATGTTTGATGCGGGCCATCAGCTGATCCCATTCCACGGGTGTCAACTGACCGCTCTTTATTTTCTCGCCTGGAAGTTCGCATACATTGCTTATGAGACGGTTGACCAGCTGGAGATTCGACATTTCAAGAGAAAAAATCGCAACAGGGGTGCTGTAGTTGACCGCCATGTTTTTGGCCATGGAGAGAACAAATGCCGTTTTACCCATAGCGGGGCGGGCCGCTATGATTATAAGGTCGGAATTCTGCCATCCTGAAGTCAGTTTGTCAAGATTATGGAAACCGGTCTCAAGACCGCTAAGACCGGAAGTCCTGTTGGCCGCCGCCTGAATCTGATCGATCGCATTGCCTATGACCGGGTCGATCTGGGTGACATCCTTTTTCACATTCCGCTGGGAAATCTCAAACAGACGGCCTTCGGCTTCCTGCATGAGATCATCCACGTCGTTGCTCTCGTCAAAGGCCTTCTTCTCGATTTCGGAAGCGAATGTAATCAGTTCTCGCGCAAGATATTTCTGGGCCACTATGCGCGCATGATACTCAACGTGCGCCCCCGATGCCACACGCGATGTAAGTTCCGAAACAAACACCGGACCTCCGACCTCGTCGAGAGTCCCGTTGAGACGGAGCTGTTCCGTCACGGTCAGCATGTCTATTGGCTGCTGCGATGCACCGAGTGTCTGAATCGCTTCATAAATCTTCCGGTTGGCAGGCTCGTAGAAACTTTCAGCCTTAAGAATGTCGCAAACATTGGTGTAAGCGTCCTTTTCAAGCATAAGCGCTCCGAGCACGGCTTCCTCAAGCTCGGTGTCGCGAGGGAGCTGGCGGCCGCCATAGTCATAGAGCTGTTGTTGCGTCTGCGAGCCCTGACGCTTCTGATTTTTTTTATTATCCATATTCGGCTTTGAAATCTTGGTTTTCCCAACTGCAAATTTACCACAATTTTCGTAACTTCGCACTCTGTTTCCGCAACAATACTTATAAACATGCTGACATTCCCACTCTCAAAGATAAATCTCGGGCTAAACATTATCAGACGCCGCCCGGACGGATATCACGACATACAGTCGATCATGATTCCTATCGGCTGGTCAGACATTCTTGAAATCGTTCCTTCCGCCGGGAAAGGAACAACTCTTACCGTCACCGGCAGACCGGTCTGCTGTCCGGTGGAGAAAAACCTGGTGATGAAAGCGCTCCGCGCTGTCGAGTCCGTTGCCGGCCAACTGCCTCCTGTCGACATCTTTCTGCGCAAGATCGTTCCCGACGGAGCCGGTCTCGGTGGCGGTTCAGCAGACGCAGCGGCTACTGTCCGTCTCCTCAATGAACTTTTCAAGCTCGGACTGACCGACAGGGACATGTCCGGGATATGCTCGACGATCGGCGCGGACTGCCCGTTTTTCATCTACAACCGTCCGATGGCGGCTACAGGAACCGGGACTGACCTCAGCCCGATCGACGTTTCAGGCCTGAAAGGGCTGTCAATCGTTGTGACCAAACCGGATGTCAGCATCTCGACTGCCGAAGCCTATTCCGGAATCATTCCCTCTGAAACCGAATGGAATCTCCGCCAACTGGCGTCAAGCGACAGAAACCTGTGGAAAAGCCGATTTGTAAATCACTTCGAAAAGCCAATGGCCGCAACCCACCCCGTCATAGCGGAACTGATTGAAAACTTCTATCGTCAGGGGGCTTGCTTTGCTGCCATGTCAGGATCCGGATCTGCCGTGTTCGGAC
>JAIDXA010000154.1 GCA_029058705.1 Paramuribaculum sp.
CCGCATTCCTGTCCAACCAGAACCGCAACCATTCCTTCATCGACAAGTTTGGCGAAGAAGCCGACACCTGCATATTCATAAGGGAAACGTCAGCCGGCCGGATCCATTATGACACAGACCTCCTCGACTATATCGACCAATTGATCGCAAACGGATCAAACCGGCAATTGATCGTTGTTCATACCTATGGGTCGCATTTCTGTTATATCGACCGATATCCGCATGAAAGCGCCCGATTCAAGCCCGACGGCCCGGCCGAAGCGCTCAAGGCATTCCGCAACGAACAGCTCAACGCCTATGACAATACCATTTCTTTCACTTCCGGACTACTGGCGTCGATCATGGATCGTCTTGAGCTGTCGGGAAAAAGAGCGGCTCTTATCTACACCAGCGACCACGGCGAAGACATTTTCGACGACAACCGCAACCTGTTTCTCCATGCCTCTCCTTGTCCGAGCTATTATCAGATACATGTGCCGTTTCTGATCTGGACATCATCGGATTTCAATGAACGCTATCCGGATATGCTTAATAACGCAACAGCAAACAGTGACAAATTCGTGGCCTCGTCGAAAGCCTATTTCCACACTCTGATGGAACTGTCGGGAATCGAGTCGCCACGCATCATTCCATCGGCTTCGCTTGTAAACGCCACTTACACCCCGGAAGCTCCGGTCTATCTCAACGACCACAACCAGCCAGTGGCCCTGCGCGAATCGGGACTTATGCCGGCCGACTTTCATAAGCTCGACTCCATAGGGGTCAGCTGCACTGATCCGAATTAGTTATCGAAAAATTATAACTTATCCGGATTTTTCGTTTAATTTGCATTTTCAACATACAAATCACAGATTATGCGAAAATCCCTGACATACCTGTTGATTGCCATTTCGTCATTTTCATCAATGACAGGTCATTCGCAAACACACGATGAAAAGCTTGTCAATGCAATGAATTCGGGCAACTGGTTTGCACTGGATTCAATTTACAACGCCGCTCCAAAAGATTCCGTGATGCCGTTTATCGAGGTATTTTCAAGATGTCTTATCGGAAACAGGCTTAACCGTCCCCACGTCTCTGTCAACGCATTCGCCGAATTATTTACAGATCATTCCGCATCACTCGGCATTGAAAACCTGTTGAGCTCCACAATAATGTACTCTACAGATCTGAGCCGTATAGGACGTAACGGAATGGCCGCAGCTCACACAAAAGCTGTTCTTGATGCAACCAGACAATATCTTGATCCGACATGGACAGAGTCATTGGAAGACTGCATTTCAAAATACAATGCGCTCTCTGACTATAAACCGTACGGAATCACATTCACAGAGCAGTCCGGACGCATTCCTTTCCGAATCGTTCCGGTAGGAGAGGAAAAGCTTGGATCAGTTCTGATGCGCCTTGAAAACAGCTCCATAAACGGAAACGACGCCGACATCACGTTTGACACAGGCGCCGGAGTCAACATGATCTCCGACTCTCTTGCAAAAAAATTCAATCTGATCCCGATCGACGGTCATGCCACAGTGGCTGGGATAGGGAAACGCAAAGGGCAGTATGCGATTGCCCGGGAGGTCAGAATCGGGAACATCACGGTCAGCGATGTCCCCTTCGTCATAATGGATTTCAAGACCGGCAACGCCAAAGCAGACCAATATACCGATTGGTTCAGCATCCTGCTCGGAAGCGAACTGATGTTGCAGCTGAAAGACATGACAATAGACTTCATCAACCGGGAAATCACTGTTGCGCCAGTCGCTCCGGAGAGGAGCAATGCAACTCCGAACATGTGTTTCGGCGCAGGGATGAATCTTAATGTCTCCGGAAACATAGCCGGCACTCCGGTTCTAATGAATATCGACACGGGCGATGCTGCATATGGCACTCTCGGGCATTTATTCTACATCGCCAACAAGACTTTCATCGAAGCCAATGCCGAACCTGACACAATACGTCGCGCGGGCATAGGTGGAGTTCTCGAATCACTGTGCTATCGGTTGCCGGATGTTCCGGTCAGTATGGGAGGCCATACGCTCGAAGTGCCCGGACTTGCAGTCAGCACATCCCAATCAACGGCAGCGATGGACTTGAGCTGCAATATCGGCATCAGAACCCTTATGATGTTCGGCAGAGTGAGATTCAATATGGTCGACTTCGTGATGACAACCGATCCGCAGGGATCAACTCTATTCAACAATATGAGCTACAAGTATCCGGATTTCAAATTACCAAAAGAAAAAAAGCCATCTGCTCTAGAAACAACAGGATTCATCGCAGTAGAGGTCTTGAAAGCTCTGATTGACAATAATGTCATTCACTATTAGGGGCCAGCGTCAACAAATATCGGAAACGGGGGCTTTGAAACTGTTTAAATTTAGTTGTGGGATTAATTGAGAGGATTTTATGAGGTGTTTTTACGAGTGGAAGAGGGAGCATA
>JAIDXA010000155.1 GCA_029058705.1 Paramuribaculum sp.
GGGGCCGAATTCGAGATCAAGGGCTCATTGCAGATTTCAGACTCATTGGCCATCAACGTCAAACAAATCATTGACCGTATCGACTGCGTCGGAGACACAATGAGATTTGTCGATTACAAAACCGGCGACGACGAAATCGACACACCATCAGTCGAAGCCCTATTCAACGGAAATTCAGACAAACGGGCCAAAGCGCTGATGCAGCTCCTTCTCTACTGCCACATCTACCGCGCCCTCCAGGCCGATAACCGGCCGATCATGCCGGTTGTCTATAAAATGCGGTCGCTGATGACAGAGGGGGTGCGCCTGTCTTCAGTAGGCACTAATAAAAATAAAGAAACCCTGATCGACTATCATCAGGTCGCAGAGGAATTTGCAGAATGCCTTAAGCGTGTTGTCGAAGAAATATTCGACCCTGAAACTCCGTTTGTGCAAGCCGAATCCGAGCATTCGTGCAAGTTCTGCAAATTCAAGACGATCTGTTCACGCGAAGAAAAATGACTGCATTGACAGATCCACAGGCCGGGATATATGTCCACATACCATATTGCCACTCCAAATGCGCATATTGTGATTTCTATTCAACACCGGCACGAACCGGAGTCAAAGACTTTGCCGACGCCCTCCTCAGGGAGTTCCGGTCGCGCAGCCACGAAATAGACGGCCACAGAATCGCGACCGTCTATCTTGGCGGGGGCACTCCATCTTCACTCAGCGAGGATCAGATTGAAAATATCCTGTCGTTTCTTCCGGTCAACGAAGCCTCAGAAATCACCATTGAGGTCAATCCGGAAGACATCAGTGAGCGAATGGCCTCATTTATAGCAGGCTCTCCGATTACGCGCGTCAGCATGGGTGTGCAGACTCTTGACGACTCCGAACTGAAGTTTATCGGACGCCGCCACACGGCCGCGGATGCGATCACAGCCTACGAACGTCTGCGCAAGAGCGGAATCGGCAATATCAGCCTGGATCTTATATTCGGACTGCCGGGACAATCCGTCGCTTCCTGGAAAAAGACTCTCGACCGGACACTTGCTCTAAACCCCGACCACCTTTCAGCCTATACCCTCATGCTTGAAGAAGGCACACGTCTGACAGCGATGATGAAATCGGGAAAATTCACCGAAACCCCAGATTCTGACATCGAACGGATGTACAACCATCTGTGCCGTCAGGCCGCAGACAATGGATTCGGCCATTATGAAATCTCCAATTTCGCCCGCAACGGATTTGAATCAGTCCACAATTCATCATATTGGAATTTCACCCCTTATCTCGGTCTCGGACCGGGTGCCCATAGTTTCGACGGAAAAATCCGACGGTTCAATCCGCCATCGCTTAGGAAATACCTTGCAAAACCAGAGTGCGTGACAGTTGCAGAAGAAGAATCGCTCAACGAACGAATAAACGATTATATAATGGTCCGCCTACGTACTGCCGTTGGATTGAACCTCACTGACCTCACCAGCCGTTTCGGAAGCTCCGTCACCCAACAAGTTGAAAAATCCGCCCGGCCACACCTGACGGCCGGCCGGCTATCACGATCAATCAACACGATAAGAATCCCCGAGAACCGCTTCCTTACCTCAGATCCGATAATCGCCGACATGATGATTGACTGAAAAAAAAAGGAAATCGAGTAGGTCGGGAAACGAAAGTATTCTGACCTACTTTCGTTTCCTTTCCTCTCACACCACCGTACGTGCCGTTCGGCATACGGCGGTTTAATTTGTTTTCAAAGAGTGTCTAATCAAATAGTAGTCAAGGCAACTGACCAAGCCTCTGCGCGTTAGTATCTCTTTCGAGATTGCCCGTGCCACGCAGGTTTTCCTTACCACCCATTCATAGCGGTTGCCACAATAGGAGGTAAGTTTGGCTAAGTCGTTGTCTACCCCGAGTTTACGGAGTCCCCATGCGCGCTTTTGTGGTGTTTTCCATTGTTTCCATATCACCTTACGCAACATCGTCCGCAGATGTGCGTCTATCTTCTCTATCCTGCTTTTCATCGCTCCTATGGAGAAGTAGTTTATCCATCCGCGTATAACAGAGTTTAGCATGGCGATACGGTCGGTCAGGGAGATACTCCACGAGCGTTTGCATAGGCTCTTCAACTTGCGCTGGAACTTTTCTACCGAGGTTTCGTGGGGTCGTGCCGTCCATTGTTTTGTCTGCTGGGACTTGTAGAAGCCAAAGCCGAGATATTTGAGTTTACCCGGTCGGCAGACATGGGTTTTGGTGGCGTTGACCTTTAGTCCGAGTTTATGCTCTATCCATTTGGTTATGGTGTGCATCACTCGGTTGGCGCTCGCACTGCTACCTACTGCTATGACGCAGTCATCTGCATAACGGACGTAGCGCAGCCCTCTATTGACGAGTTCCTTGTCAAGCTCGTTGAGCATGACATTGCTCAATAAGGGGGAGAGATTGCCGCCCTGCG
>JAIDXA010000156.1 GCA_029058705.1 Paramuribaculum sp.
TGGATGACAACGCCCATAGCCCACGAGCTTGCGCGGAGTGCCACTCCCGGGGCGGCAAAGGCGATCATCGGGGCGACGCAGACAAATCCGGGAGAATAGAGCAGCCGCAGGATCAGCGGGGCGAGCGGGATCATGATCGCGCAGAGGGCTGTCACGACAGAGAGCGCGATCAGAATTTCATGGCGCAACATCAGTTGGCCGCGACGCTGTCCTCCGACGAAAGCCGCGGAGAGACGGGGGAAGTATTCGAGAGAGAGGGCAGTGAAAACAATGCCTACGTAGCGCACGGATATGGTGTAGCCGGCCTGATAAAGCCCCATCAGCTCTTCCCCTCCCCTCCAGTTGAGCCACGACATCACGACATAGCTGACGAGCCAGGTGACGACGCCGGAAACGGTCAGATAGAGTCCGAGGCGGAGCATGTCGCAGGCCATTGCCCGGCGCTGGCGGCGGGGAGGGACAACAAGCGGCGCAGCGGAGCGGCCGGAAGCGAGGTAGACTATGAGGGTCACGCAGCTGTAGGTCAGCAGCACCGGCACAATGGCTGAGAGTCGCCAGAGCCAGACCATCGGGACGGCTGCGGCGAGAGAGAGCAGTGTGGCGATGGCGGAGGCTTTCGCAATCGTCATCAGCTGGCGGCGGCCCTGAAGGATGGCTGAACGTGTGGCTACGACGGTGTTGCATCCGACGGCAAGACCAAGAATGATGAAGGGAAGGATGTGGGCGGTGTCGCCGAAAGTGGCGAGACTCAGAAGCGGCGAAAGGATGATTGTCAGGATGACGCCGGCAAGAGCAAGTCGGTTGCCGTAGTGGCTGACTATGGCGATTGTCTTTTCCTTAAGCGAATGCGGGGCTGCCGAGATGTCGCGGACGGCTGTTGTGCGAAGGCTGAGCTGGGACAGGGCCGAGAGCAGTTCGATTGCGGTCGAATAGAGCCCGATGAGTCCGATGCCGGCGGCACCGACCCATAGAGCTACGAGCTTTGTCCGGACAACAGCACAGAGCATCGAGAGGATTTCGACAGTTCCAAAAACGCCCATTGCCGAGAGGACTTTACGGGTCAGAGCGGATGAGGCGCGTGGTCGGATCATTTCACCCATTGCAGCGGATTGAGTTTTTGGCGTTCACGCCGCAATTCGAAATGCAATACGGGACGGTTGCCCTGTTGCGGGTCGACAGAAATCACTCCGAGATCCTGATTGGCTTTTACGCGATCGCCAACCTTGACGTTTATGGAAGAGAGGTTGGCATAGATGGAGATGTAGCTTCCATGGCGTATCATGACAACTTTGTTGAACCCGTCCTGCGCAAATACGCCGCTGACAGTTCCCTCAAATATGGATCTTGCCTTAGCTCCGGCTGTCGAAGCGATGTCAATTCCGGGATTGTCGGTCACTACATCGGGAAGATCGGGGTGGGTTGTGCGTCCATATCCGCGGACAATCGTGTAGGTTCCGCGGACGGGGAACAGAAGCCGTCCCTTGTTGCTTTCGAAGCCTCCGGAAAGAGTGCGGTCGGCAGCTGCAAGCCCGGTCTGCTGCGCGGCTTTTTTATACGGTGCTTTCGATGATGATTTTTCAGATGGCGAGGAGGTGGTTTTCGATGATGATTTTTTTTGACTCCGTGCCTGGGCTTCCTTACGCTGCTGTTGCTGCTTTCGTTTTGCCTCCTCCTGCCGCAGGCGTTCCTGACGTTTCTGTTCGGCAACAATCATGCGGTCGAGTTCGCTGTCGAGTTTTTTGATTCGCTGCTGTTTTTTTGCAATGGCGGCTTTCAAGGCAGAACCTTCTTTTTTCAGCTGGTCAACGACGCGTCCAGTCTCATCGCGTTTTTCCTTCAGCAGAGATTCGGCTCCGGAGAGTTCGGAGAGGGTCGCGCGGCGTCCGTTGTTGAGAGAGCCAAGTCGCTGCTGTTGGTCGCGCACCATTATTGAAGCCTGCTCGATTTCGTTGAGTTTCCGTTTACGCCATGTGGAGAATTCCCTGAGGTAACGGTATCGGGCAACCGCTTCTGAAAAACTTTTAGAAGAGAAGAGAAACGAGAGGAGGCTTGTGTTTCGATAAGTTCCCTGCATTTTCCGAAGCGCGGCCGAATAGTTTTTTTTCAGGAGTATGAGTTGCCCGTCGAGCCAACGTGCTGAATCGGCAGCCTGTCTTATATGTCCGTCGATGGTGTCTATCGACCGCCGCAACCGGTCAATTTCGATTTGTTTGTCGCGGATCTCGCCATCGAGCAAATTGAGGCGTGACAGGTTCTGCTCAGTCCGGCGGGTGTTTTCATCAAGTTTTCGAGTAGCTTCCTTAATGGATTTCCGTTCGGCCTGCTGTTCGTTTCTGACCGTTTTCATTGTGCGCTGCGGCTGCTTTTTCTTTGCTCCTGACGCATCAATATTCCCGACAGCCATAGTGGCCGCCAGCAGCAGGATGAGGAGTCTTGAAATCGGTCGGAAACAATTCATCGTCGGATAAGAGCGTGACAGTGATTACAGACTGGGGAGAAGTTTCATGAGCGAAGCGGCCGGTATGCGGCTGTAGTTTTTCGGAACGGAGATTGAACGCGGCTGGACATCGGAATTCCACTTCGCTTTGCTGAAGTTCCATTCCAAGGAGAAATCAAGCGGTGTTTTGGCGACAGTGGCGCTGAGAGACACTGTCGAACTGAAAACTCCGAAGGCTGTTGATACAGGGTCGGCGTATGTGGCAACGACCGGTTCACGCGAACCGGCTTTGGCGGCCACTGACACAAGACGACAGAGTTCGTCGAGAGAGAACCCATATTCGATCGCTGAAGGCTGGACACGCGGTATCATCAACCATGCCGGTTTGGATGTCGGAGAGGGTTGGATATCGAACTTTCCGACCATACGGCCCAACGGATCAGACGATCCTATCAGAAAAGGCCTGCCAAGGAGGAGATTCTGAATGTCGGCCGCTGACACAGGGCATCCGCTGACAATGCCGTCAAGGGGTTCGGCGATATATTTCCTGTTGATTTTGTCAATAGCCAGAAGCGAGTCCGGCGTCAGCTTAACAACTCCGATTTCACCAAGGATGGGGAAACGGAGTGAAATGGTCAGGGAGTTACCACGGTCGAATGTGGCGGTTCCGGAGACTGATATCGATTTTGGCTGACGGAGACGCAGCGTCAGAGGGAGCTGAATCTTTTCCCAGTTCGGCGAATAGTTTGCCAGGAGTGTTTTTGTGTCGGGAGAGCCTTCCGCTGTCGCGCCATATACAGATGACTGGGATGGCGCGGCTGATTTTTTAGCCGATCCGCATGATTGGAAGACAGCGACAATTATCAAAGCGGCAATGGCCGGCAAGAATCTGGAGAATAATCGAAGCATATGTGATGGGGTGTGAAGTTGACCGGTTTCTTATTATCGGGGAGAGGGTGAAAATCAGTTGTAGAAAAAAGTCTTGTGTTTCACCTTACGGCGCAGGAGATCATCGTCAGGACGGAGACGTAAAGCTCTTTTCCAAAATTCGAGAGCCTGCTCGGGGTGTCCGTCCATGAAATATATGTCGCCGGCGTGGTTGTAGATTTCGGCAGAAGAATCCGGATTTTCGTCGTTTGCCATAGCCCCGTCGATCGCTTCGCGCGCCTTGGCATAGTCTTTTCGCTTGAATAGAACCCAGGCATACGTGTCGAGCGAAGTCGCTGATTCGGGATTGGCGCTTACCACACGCTCGATCATTTCTAGAGCTTTGTCAAGATCGCGGTCGAGACAGGCCAAATGGTAGGCGCAGTTATTCAGCGCTGTGAGGTTATCGGGGTTATATTCCAGCGCTTTGGCATAGTAGACCATTGCAGAATCCGGATCGCCCTTGGTGTAGTAGACATCGCCGACGGCCGTGTTGAGCTCTGACAGTTGGTCAAGGTCTGCCGAATCGGCTTCTGCCAGACCGCGACGCAGATAATGAAGGGCGCCGTCGTAGTCTTCAAGCCGAATAAGAGCAGAAGAAGCCAAAGTGTATATGGCTGGTATGTCTGAATGATAACGGATGGCCCTTTCGGCCGTATTGAGGGCGTTTTCGAACTGATCGAGGGAATAATAGAGCGATCCGAGAACCTGCCAGCGTTTAGGGTCGGACGGGTCGGAGTCGAGCGCGTAGCTGACCTGTTCGGCAGCGGGAGCGTAACGCCCGACCGTGATCAGGTAATCGCCATATAGATTGCGGACGGATGCATCATGCGGGTATTGTGAAATCAGCGACTGGAACATGGATTCGATGCGTGGCTGCTGTATGGAATCGGAATAGAGTTTGCTGACATAGTCGTAGAGCATTCCGAGTTTGGGCTGGAGATCGAGATCGGGCAACTGAAGAGCCTGAAAGAGTTCGGAGTCATAGCGGGCGCTGTCGCCGATGGCATCGTAATAAAGGGCGCGCTGATAACGGGCAGTCCCGCTGGAGGGATCAAGGTCGACTGCCCGGTCGAAGAATACGAGAGCTGAATCGCGGTCGCCCATCTCCATATATACCCCACCGGCCAAGGTTGCATACTCGGATGAAGCCGGCGATGATTCGAGAAGCGATTTCATTTCCGCCTTGACGGCAGCGGTGTCGCCGAGCTGATTATAGAGGCGCATCTTACGCGTTGCCGTCTGGGGTGTTATACCTTCGCTATGGTCAATGTCGTCGTAGATGCCGATTGCCTTGCGGATATTGTCGGAAATTCCGGTCTGGGAAAGCACATCGGCATACATTCCGATGACTTCTATACGGTCGGGGTTGAGATTGTAGAGTTTTTCCCAAGTCGCAAGGGCGCGTCCGTTGTCGCCGATTGTGGAAGCGATACGCGCGTACGCCAATGCATTGTAGATATCGTCAGGAGCACCGTCGACATAGCGTTTCATCAGGTCGAGACCAACCACATACTGAGCAGAGTCGGTGTCGGCTTCGAAGATTGTCTTCAGGCCTTTCTGGAAACCGACGTACGGGTCGGACGGATTTAGTTCGTAGGCGCGGTCGATCAGGGAATAATATGCATCCTGACGGTTCGTTGCCTGATAGTTAAGAGCCTCAAGGAAAATATAGTCGGACTTGAGGGCATCGCGCCGGGCTTCGGAAACCCTTGGTTTTGCAGCTATCAACGGCATTACGGCGAGGATAAACAGACCCGGCAGCAGAAGGAGGCGATTTGGGAATATAATGGATTTTTTCACTCTCTGGCAGTTGAATTGAGGAATAAGGAATGGGGTATGAAAAAGGCGTTGCGAGAGCGGGTCCCAGGATGGGATCAACCGATACCGGTGTGTCCGAAGCCACCTTCACCACGCTCGGTCGAGTCGAGCGAGCAGACCGGAATCAATTCAGCCTGACAACAGGGAGCTATCACCATCTGGCAGATTCTCTCTCCATCATTTACAACAAAGGTTTCGGAGGAAAGGTTGACCAGAATGACGCCTATTTCTCCACGATAGTCGGCATCGATTGTTCCGGGAGAATTAAGCAGGGTGATTCCGTGGCGGAGAGCGAGACCGCTGCGGGGACGCATCTGACACTCATAACCTTCGGGGAGCGCGATGCGCAGTCCTGTAGGAATAAGTGCGCGCTGAAGCGGCGCGAGAGTCACGGGGCTGTCAAGATTTGCCCGGACATCGAGCCCGGCCGAAAGGGGCGTTGCATAAGCGGGCAAAGGATGACGCGAGGAGTTTATTATTTTGACTTTTACGTTGTTCATTGATGGATGTTTAATGTGATACGGGAATCAGAAGCGGATTCCGAGACGAATGCAGGCCATGCTCAGACCATCGACGTCGCAACGACGGTCGCCGAGATCAAACGGTTTGAGGCCATTATAGATGTAGGATATTGTCAGATAGGAACAGAACGAGCGTCCGCGGGCAAGATTGAAGCCGACTCCAGGAGAAAGATAGAGGGATGTCTGGCTGTTGGAATATGTCAGATTATTAATGGCTATACCTCCGCGAAGATCCATGAAAACCAACCCCCTGCGGGATGAAAAGTCGGTGCGCAACAATGCATAGACCGGATAGGTCCGGACAGAATTGTTGACCATCATGTTGACAGACGCTCCGAGTCCGACAGCATCGATCCATGCATTTTTATAGCCAAAATATGCGTCTGCATTGATTGTGGACAGCCCGTTGGAAGTCATGTCTATGGCGCCTCCGACTTCAGCCCCCCAAACGAAATGATTCCATCCGGTTATGTTTTCCGGTTCCGAAGTGACTGATGCGGCGGAAAAAGTCGAACAGATGGCGGCAAGGCAAAGAATGGTTGTTGCTAAAAAGCGATGCATATATGCGATGATATGAATTGGTTTAAAATGCAAAGTTACGAATTTATTCCTCAACGGGCAATGCGGCCGGGCGGATGTTTTCTGCCCGGCGCGCAATGGTTGGCGCTACTGACCGGACAGGCTGGCATCCATTGCGGCTGCAGCACGCCGACCGTCGCCCATGGCAAGGATTACGGTAGCACCTCCGCGAACAATATCGCCTCCGGCAAACAGATTGCCTATGGATGACTCCATTGTCAGGGCATCAACTTCTATCGTTCCGCGCCTTGACACTTCTAGACCTTCAATTGAATCCGGTATCAACGGATTCGGCGACACTCCGACACTGACAACAACCATATCGGCCTCTATTTCATCGATGGCTCCGGGTATCGGCTCGGGCGAGCGCCGACCCGATTCGTCAGGTTCGCCGAGGCGCATTCGCTGGAGGCGGACCGCACGGACACGCCCCTGTTCATCGCCAAGATATTCAATTGGGTTTGACAGCGTCAGGAATTCGACGCCTTCCTCTTTTGCATGAGCGATCTCCTCGATTCGTGCCGGTATTTCGGCCTCGCTGCGGCGATAGACTATCATGGCTTTTTCGGCCTCCATGCGGCGGGCAGTGCGGACCGAGTCCATGGCTGTGTTTCCGCCGCCGACTATTACGGCACGTCGGCCGCGGACTACAGGCGTGTCATTCCCGGGACGCCCGGCCCCCATAAGGTTGACGCGGGTCAGATATTCGTTGCTTGACATGACACCGGAAAGGTTTTCGCCTGGAATCCCCATGAAACGCGGCAGCCCGGCACCGGAGGCGACAAACAGGCCTTCGAATCCGAGCTCCAGCAGGTCGTCGCGGGTCAGAGTCTTGCCTATTATGCAGTCGCGCACAAACTTGACTCCGGCATTTTCGAGGGCTGCAATCTCATCGTCGACAATAGAGTTTGGAAGCCTGAATTCAGGAATGCCGTATTTGAGGACGCCTCCGATTTCATGGAGAGCTTCGTAAACGGTCACATCATAGCCACGACGGGCCATTTCTCCGGCAAAAGATAGGCCGGCAGGACCGCTTCCGGCAACGGCTACTTTTTTTGCACCTGTCGGAGGGGTTGCGGGTTTCGGTAACGAACCTTCACGTCGCGCCTCATCAGCTACAAAGCGTTCGAGATAGC
>JAIDXA010000157.1 GCA_029058705.1 Paramuribaculum sp.
CCCGTTCAGACTTCCCCCGCTATAAAATAACAGGATTTTCGGAAGTACAAGACTTTTTTAAATGAAAGAGCCGTGATGCACGACTTGTCTATATGATGTGAAAAATGTAACTTTGCAATATCTAAGGACAATCATGGGACATACGTTGAAAATATTCTCAGTAGGAATTGTGCTGATTTTTTCAGTGCTGTCAACGTTGTTCCAGTTTCACAGACATGATTGTTTAGGACACGCGAGTATCGAAATCGCTACATATGAATTGGCAATAGGCTGCGATGACGAAGGTTCATGCTGCAACGAGACACACCAGCATTCTCATGAAAATAAAATCTGCGCGCTTCACCTTGACAATATTGAGCCAGGAGCGCGGAGTGTCATTGCACCGCCCTTGTTTTGCGTCCTGTTCCTTCCGAACCTATTTCGGGAAATTGTGATTGACAACACGTTAGGCTGTCGTTCGCGCAATCACATATGGAATCGGCCGGTAATCATTTCGGAATCTGATTTTATTAGTTTAATAACACCATTGAGGGGTTCTCCGTTGAGTAAGAGGTCTTAGACATCCTATCAACGGGTATCGTATCGTGGTATATTTAAACATAATAAAATCAACATAAATGAATAAAATTCATATTATTTCTTTGGCGGCAATGATACTTGTCGCGCATACGGCTTGTAAGCATCCTGAAAACAATGAATTGGATCACGGTCATAGCCATCAAAACAAAACAGCGAGTGAGGAAGAAACTCATGCTCACGCGGACAATGAAATAATAATTGAGCCTGAACAAGCCTTACGATTCGGGATACAGACAGAAATTGCTGAGCCGAAACCGTTTAGTTCAACTATCAGAGCGACCGGGCAACTACTCCCCTCCACAACCGACCCGGGAGTTATATCAGCAGTTACATCTGGAATCATTTCAATCAGCTCACCTGTCCGTATTGGGTCTAAAATCTCTAAAGGTCAAGTGGTTGCAAATATTGCAGCGCGGTCTTCATCCGGAGATAACCCCAATTCTGCTGCTCTTGCAGCAGTTTCCGCCGCCAAGCGCGAATTAGACAGAATCCGCCCCCTCCTTGACGACGGTATAGCGACAATGAGTGAATATAATGCAGCACTCTCAGCATACGAAACTGCAAGAGCAGCGGTCAGCCAAAGTTCTATCTCGGGAAAAGTGGTCAGTACGGTCAGTGGGACTGTTCTTGAAATTTTATGTGTCAACGGACAATATGTTCAAACGGGTGAAGTATTGATTCGTGTTTCACAAAACAACCTGGTCACACTACAGGTCAATGTTCCTTCTTCGAGAGCAAATTCGCTGCAATCGATCACAGACGCCCTTGTCCAGTCGCCGGTTACGGGAGTCTGGACACAATTAAGCACGATGGGGGGAAAACGTATTGATCATAGTGATATCCCGTTTTCCGGAAACTACATCCCTATCTTCTTTGAATTTCATGCGTCCAAGGACTACATGCCCGGCAGCAATGTTGAAGTAGATCTTGTTGAACCGGTAAGAAAATATTGCATTGTTGTTCCGCGATCGGCATTGATTGAACAGGGTGGAGAATACTACATTTTTGAAAAAACCGGCGATCATTCTTACATCCGCACTCGAGTCGAATGCGGAGCATTTTCAGGAGATTCTGTTGAAATTCTTTCCGGAATTAAAGCTGGTGACTGCATTGTTATAGAAGGAGTCCAGACAGTAAAGATGGCGGAAGCTTCTACAGCCGTTCCCGAAGGACATTCCCATAACCATTGATTTTTTGAGATATGCTGAACTGGATTGTAGGTTTCGCATTGCGGAACAGAATTATGGTTTTAGTCCTCACCGGCTTATTGCTCTTATGGGGATGTCTTGTTCTCATCAAAAGCGAGATTGACATTTTTCCGGACTTGTCAGCTCCGACGGTAGTTGTCATGACTGAATCCGGCGGACTTGCACCGGAAGAGGTTGAAAAGACGGTCACCTACCCTATTGAAACGGCTGTGAACGGAGCGCCGGGAGTGCGTCGCGTCCGTTCGTCTTCGTCTGCTGGCTTTTCGGTTGTGTGGGTTGAGTTTGACTGGGATGCAGATCCTGATAAAGCACGGCGAATCGTTGCAGAGAAACTCATTTCGGTTTCTGACCGGCTTCCTGCCGGCATTGGGACTCCTACGCTTGGTCCCGAGTCGTCTATTCTTGGAGAAATGTTTATCATCGGTCTGACATCGAGTGATTCTACAGAAGTCTCCATGCTTGAATTGCGCAAGTTGGCTGATCGCCAACTTGTTCCAAGACTTCTTGCAATTCAGGGCGTTTCTCAGGCAAGCGTGATTGGAGGAGATGTGGCAGAACTCCAGATACAATTAATTCCGGAAAAGATGAAATTTTTCGGAATCACACTTGACGAGGTGAAAGAAGCCACCAAATCACTGAATGACAATGCGTCTGGTGGAATAATTTACGATTTCGGCAATGAATATCTGGTTAAAGCGAGAATCATGACCGGAAACCTTGATGAAATCTCCAAGAGTGTCATACGCTCAGATTCACGGGGAATTGTGACGTTGCACGATATTGCTGACATCGGCTTCGGGGCTGCAAGTCCGCGACTCGGATGTGCATCAGTCAACACTTCACCTGCAGTATTGATAACAGTTACAAAACAACCAGGAGGATCAACGGTCAAACTTACTGAAGAGATAGAACGCACGATTTCTACCGTCCAGCATTCCATTCCCAAATCGATATCGGTAAATACGGAGATTTTCCGTCAGGCTGATTTCATCGATAACTCGATCGGCAATCTGCAGACATCCCTTATTGAAGGTGCGATATTTGTCATCGTTGTACTGTTCCTATTTCTTATGAATCTGCGAACAACTCTGATTTCGCTCGTGGCAATTCCTGTATCTGTGATCGTTACCATTATTTGTCTTGACTTTTTCAATCTGACAATAAACACCATGAGTCTTGGAGGCATCGCGATTGCCATAGGGTCGTTAGTGGATGATGCGATTGTGGATGTTGAGAATGTTTATAAACGCATAAGGGCAGAACGTCGCTTGCCCTCTGATAAACGTAGGCCATTAATAAAGGTCATCTATGAAGCGTCGTGCGAAGTGAGACTTCCGATTCTCAATTCAACCATTATCATTGCAATCAGTTTTCTCCCGCTGTTTTTTCTTTCAGGAATAGAGGGCAGGCTACTTGCTCCACTTGGATTTTCCTTCGTCATTTCTTTATGTGCATCAACGCTTACAGCTTTGACATTGACACCTGTTCTATGTAGTTTTCTGCTTGCAGGCCATGACAGTCTGACAAAAATCGATACGGAGCCATCTCTGACAAGAAAAATCACCAGAGGCTATGGAATTATACTTAACAGAACACTGTCACACAAACGGGTTGTAATCGGATCTACGATAGTCCTGCTTCTGGTTGCAAGCTCATTGTTCCCAACACTTGGTCGAAGTTTTTTGCCTCCATTCAACGAGGGATCCCTGACTATCAATATCAGCGCACTCCCTGGCATTTCACTTGAAGAAAGTGATCGAATTGGTCGCGAGGCAGAACGAATAATCTTGTCAATTCCTGAAATTAAAACCGTTGCGAGAAAAACCGGTCGCGCTGAACTTGACGAGCATTCTCTTGGTACCAACGTTTCGGAAATTGAAGCGCCCTACACTCTTGCCGGTCGTACAAAAAATGATATGGTTCGTGAATTGCGCGAGAAACTTGCCGTCATTCCAGGCGTGAATATAGAAATTGGCCAACCGATCTCACACCGAATTGATGCCATGTTATCAGGAACAGAAGCCCAGATAGCCATTAAGGTTTTTGGTGATAATCTTACAGATCTTCATAAATCGGCCATGAAAATAAAACAGGTCGCGTCAGAGATAGACGGAGTCGTGGATCTGACTGTTGAGCAGCAGGTTGGCCGTCCGCAACTTGAGATCAAGCCGATACGGGAGAGGCTTGCAAGCTACGGAATCACCAACAGTCAATTCTTATCTTTCGTATCAACGATGCTTGATGGAGAAAAGGTTTCCCAGATCTATGAGAATGGCTACCCTATTGACTTGGTTATAAAAGTTTCCGATGCCAATCGAAACGGCATAAGGTCTCTTTCTGATCTTTTGATTGACAGCAACCAGGGCCCGATTCCCCTGAGCTCGGTTGCAGAAATCGTATCTTCCGAAGGTCCAAATCTTGTAAACCGCGAGAACATAAGCCGCCGCATAGTGATCTCAGCGAATATTGATGGAACAGACCTCAAGGGAACTGTCGAAAAAATAAAGGAATCAGTGGCAGAAAGGGTGCAACTACCTTCGGGATATTACGTCGAATACAGCGGTCAGTTTGAAAATGAAGCAAACGCGTCGCGCATCCTGATCATCACTTCTCTTGGTGCGATTGTGATGATTTTCTTATTGCTCATGCGCGAATATCGCAATGGATGGCAAGCGCTGGTTATTCTTGTAAACATGCCATTGGCGATCATCGGCGGAATCCTTATTCTTGTAATATCTGGAAACAATCTGAATATCCCTGCGATTATCGGTTTTATATCGCTTATGGGTATCGCCACTCGTAATGGCATGCTGCTTATGTCGCGCTACAATTCGCTTAAACAATCTGGAATGAGCCTTGAAGCGCGCATTATAGCGGGCTCATGCGACCGGTTGATTCCAATAATCATGACAGCGCTGACTTCCGCGCTTGCACTTGTTCCACTGGCAATGCGCGGTTCTGAACCCGGCAATGAGCTGCAATCACCCATGGCTTTGGTAATTCTCGGAGGCTTGCTCACATCGACTTTTTTAAATATCTTTGTAATTCCGATTCTTTACCTCCTGATTGAACAAAATAACAAGACGAATTTATGCACATCAAACCAATCCTGACTTCACTGACTCTGTTTTATTCCATAACCATTCCAGCCACAGC
>JAIDXA010000158.1 GCA_029058705.1 Paramuribaculum sp.
GTTTTCGGTTATGATGGTCAACCGGTTTGTCTCCGCATCCTCCACACGTCCGACTATCTGCGCGTCGATTCCGAAGCTCTTTGAAATCTCGATTATGCGGCCGGCGTGTTCAGGACGCAGATAGATCTCCATGCGGTGGCCCATGTTGAATACTTTGTACATTTCGGCCCAGTCGGTTCCCGATTGTTCGTGGATGAGTCTGAACAGAGGCGGAATCGGGAAGAGATTGTCTTTGATGACATGTTTGTTTTCGACAAAATGCATGACCTTCGTCTGGGCTCCGCCGCTGCAGTGGACCATGCCGTGGATTTCCGGACGCATCTCGTCGAGGATTGTCTTGATGACAGGGGCGTAGGTGCGTGTCGGCGACAGCACCAGTCTGCCGGCGTCGAGCGGAGATCCCTCTACGGAATCGGTCAGTTCTTTTGCTCCGCTGTAGACAAGGTCTTCCGGCACGGCGGCATCGAAGCTTTCAGGATATTTTGAGGCGACGGTTTTCGAGAACACGTCGTGGCGCGCTGAGGTCAGCCCGTTGCTGCCCATGCCGCCGTTATAGTCGCTCTCGTATGTGGCATGGCCTGACGAAGAGAGTCCGACGATTACGTCGCCGCCGGCGATGTTTGCATTGTTGATGACGTCGGAGCGTTTCATGCGGCACGTCACTGTGCTGTCGACGATGATCGTGCGCACGAGATCTCCGACATCGGCTGTTTCTCCGCCGGTCCCGATCGCGTTAACCCCGAGTTCGCGTAAGCGTGCGAGCAGCTCTTCCGTACCGTTGATGATTGCCGATATGACTTCGCCGGGGATGAGCAGTTTGTTTCGCCCGATTGTGGAGCTGACAAGGATGTTGTCGGTAGCTCCGACACACAGAAGGTCGTCGATATTCATGATCAAAGCGTCCTGTGCAATTCCCTTCCACACGGAAAGGTCGCCCGTTTCGCGCCAGTAGACATAGGCGAGCGATGACTTGGTGCCGGCCCCGTCGGCGTGCATTATGTTGCAATAGTCGCTGTCGCCGCCCAGAATGTCGGGTATTATTTTGCAGAAAGCTTTTGGAAACAATCCTTTGTCTACATTCTTGATTGCTGCGTGGACATCTTCTTTCGAGGCCGAGACGCCACGAAGATTATATCTTTGATCTTTCATATATTGATAAAACTGTTTGGTGATTGACGGATTGATTGGTGTTGTTGTTTATATGCCTATGAAGGTTGTTGCTGTCAGGTAGATTAGAGAAGCCGGAACCACAAACAGGATCGAATCGATTCTGTCGAGGATTCCGCCGTGGCCGGGCAGTATGTTTCCGCTGTCTTTGACTCCGGCCGCACGTTTGATCATCGATTCAAACAGATCGCCCCATGTCGAGAACACACAGACAATCAGTCCGAGAATGACATAGGTCAGACTGCTGCCGGTAAAGCTGCCGGGCAGCAGAACCGGTGCAAGATAGCCTGCGGTCAGGCAGAATGCGAGGCCGCCGAAAAAACCTTCCCATGATTTTTTTGGCGATAGCCGTTCGAAGAGTCTGTGGCGTCCGAATGCCGACCCGACGAGGAATGCACCGGTGTCGTTCAGCCAAATCATGATGAATATCAACAGCATGATCTCCGGTCCGCCGGCATCGACAATGATTCCGGCGAGCATCAGCGGAACGGCCACATAGAGAACCGACAGAACCGACAGGGCAATGTCTTTGGCGGGCTGCTCCGAACGGATATATAGTTGCATGACTCCGCGTAGCAGAATCAGCGATGAAATTTCAAGAGTCAGTATGAAAATCGAATTCAGGGCCCCTTGTGCAAGGGCCGGAAACGCAGCGATCGAAAGACCGATGGCGAGGTCGGCGACAAAAGTGGCGCGATGTTTTTTGAGATCGCCTTTTGTCATTCTGAGGAATTCTGTCATTCCAAGCAGAGCGAAAAGAGTGCAGATAAGGGAGAAGGCAGTGAGGCCTCCCCAGAGCAGACCGGCAACGATCAATGCGACATATACGGCGCCGGTCAGTGTCCGCAGCAGAAGTTTGTTCATGAAAACGTGTGATTGGTTAAAAAAAGAAAGTTGCTGTCGAAACCCGTGCAGCTTTCTGGCGCACGGATTCCGGCAGCAACTGCTATGCTGTTTTTTGATTAGAGTGAATCGTAGATTTCACGGATCTTGGCATTGTCGGGATCGAGCTCAAGATATTTGCCGAAAAATTCTTTGGCTTTTGCCTTGTTGTTCTGAGTGACGTAATAGGCTGCGAGGTTGCGGAATGCAGTCGCATAGTCCGATTTGTAGGATGTCTCTTTCGGATCCTTGTCGCCTAAGTCGACAATCATCTCTTCGTAGACAGCTGCCATTTCGGGGCAGAGTTCGTTTTTGGCGCGGGTCAGATAATGACGGGCTTTGACTCCGAGCAACTGCGGGTTCTTGGGCGATTTTTCAAGAGCCATGTCGATATATTTGATAGCCTTGTCGGCATATTCAACACGTTTCGCATCGTCCTCGAGGTTCTCTTTAGCCATGGCTGCATAGCGGTTTGACATCGAGTAGAGGTCGTTGAGACCGCCATTGCCGTCGTTCAGGTATTTTTCGAGGATCTCGATGCTCTTCGCGTTGTCGCCTGCTGCTGCATAAGCGCTTGCAAGCTTGGGCATGAATTTCGCATCGTCCGGGTTGGCCGCAATTGCTTTCTCAAAGACAGCTACGGCTTCAGTTCCGCGGTCGTTGCGGATCAGGGCATCTCCGTAGAGGTTATAGTCGTTGGGAACAATCGTTGTGCCTGAATTGAAAAGCTTTTCCGATGCGTTGAGGGCTTCGGGCCAGTCTTTCTTGGCAGTGTAGTTGAGCGCGAGAATTCGGTACATCGGGCCTACCGACGAATCCTGAGCGAGAACTTTGTTTGCCCATTCGATCGATTTGTCATATTCGCCGGCTGAATAGAGAAGCCCTGCGTAGCGCTGTTCGTCGCGACGGAAGTGGTTGGGGTTCTGGACATATTTCTCATATTGTTTCCATGCGCGGCCGAGCTGTTCGTTCTCATAATATTTCTCGGCGAGTTCGCGCTGGGCCAGAGCCGACTGCGGGTCGCGTTCGTTGAATTCCTCCAGACGCTGTATTGCATAGTCGCGTCCGACCGGGACCTGGAAATAGGTCTGGGCATATTTCACGTAGGCTTCGCGGTTGATCTCTCCTTTTTCTTTCGACTGCTCGATTGCCATTTCATAAAGGCCTGAGGCCTGGTTGGGATCGGAAGAGATCATGTCGCCCTGAAGCACATAAACTGCGGGTTCAGTGTTCTTTGATTCCTTGAAGGCTTTCTGGATATACTTGTCGATGTCTTTTTTGTAGGCGACGGGATCTGCGTTCCAGTATGCGCGGGCAACGTAGGCCATCACCTCCGTGTCCTTCTTGTCTATGTTGAGGGCTTCCTTGAAATATTTTTCGGCAGCTGACTTGTCGCCGCTCTTAAGCGCGAGTTCGCCGAGTCCGACATAGTTCAGCGCATATTTGGGGTTGGCGCTGATGCCTTCGTCAAAGCGCTGTTTGGCGGCTGCAGTGTTGCCTTCCTTTATGTCGATGCAACCGAGATAGTAGCTTGAAACCGCTTTGTCGGTAGACGGATCATTGAATGTGTTGCCGAGAATGATCTTGGCTTCTTCCATACGTCCGGCGTTGAAGTTGTCAACGCCATCCTGATAACCCTGGGCGGAAGCAACGAGTGTAGCTCCGGCCATGAGGGAAAAAAGTAATCTTTTTTTCATTTTTCTACGCTGTAATTTTTATTTTTGGTATTTGTTTTTTTTAGGTTTGAGTGTTGTCCTGTTATCTGTATCTGTCAGACTTCGGATTGACTGACAGGTTTAACGGATTCCGGGTGCTTGTGGTTCAGTTGAGGTTGACCATCGTGGTGTTATGTACTACTTTTGGCAGCACTCCCGTCATCTGAATCAGTTTTTGTCCCTGAAAGCCAGTTACAAAAGAGTAGAAGCCGTGGGCAAGCGAGCCGTTGACTCCTGTCGAGATCAGATAGATCTGACGATAGAGAGGATATTCGCCGTTGAAAATATAGATCTGATACGGTTTGTAGGCAGTCATTGAATTGGGCGACTGAACCTTGAGAACCTTCACATCGGTCTTGAAACGTTGGTCGACGGTGTCGTTGCGCTCGATTGCCTGCGTAATCTCTTCGGTCGACATATGGCGGCCCTGAAGGTCATCGTTGATCCAGCTGACTCCGATTATCCCGATCGCGTTTTTGTTCTTCTCTACCGCCTCGAAGACTGCCGGAGGCGTTTTCTGCGCATAGCAGTTCGGCCCCAGCTCACCTCCGTTGAGGAGTGAGT
>JAIDXA010000159.1 GCA_029058705.1 Paramuribaculum sp.
AACCTGCCCGACATGTAATGGCACCGGCATTATTGAACGCATCCAGCAAACACTTTTCGGACCACAACGTTCAGCCGCTGTCTGCCCCGAGTGCAACGGTGAAGGAAAAATCATCAACGAGAAATGCGGCCACTGCCACGGAACCGGAGTCGAACACAAGGAACAGGTCGTTTCATTTGACATTCCGGCTGGTGTCAGCAACGGAATGATCCTGACAGTCAAAGGCAAAGGAAATGCGCCGATGCACGGCGGGGTAAACGGAGACCTTCTTGTTGTCATCGAGGAACTCCCCCACCCTGAACTGCTACGCGACGGAAACGATGTCATCTATAATCTGATGCTCGACTTTGCAACAGCAACTCTCGGCGGTTCCGTCGAAGTTCCGACCATAACAGGACGGGCACGACTGAAAATAGCCCCCGGCACTCAGCCAGGCAAAATCCTCAGACTACGTGGGAAAGGGCTTCCGGCCTACGACGGTTACGGCACTGGCGATGAGCTTGTAAACGTAATGGTCTACGTTCCTGAAAATCCCAGCGAAGAGGAAAAGCGTCTTATCAGTCAGCTTCAGGACAAGCCATCCATGAAACCGTCGGATGAAGTCAAAAAAAGCATATTCAGCCGGCTTCGTCACATCTTTGACTGAAATTTCCATATAGCAGCCTGTAAGCTGTAACAGAATCATCTTTCATAAACAACACCCCAAAAGGTTTATTGCAGCCTTTTGGGGTGTTGCCGTTCATGGTCACAATCGTTAAGTGATAGAATTCTAAAATCTCGTGACTCTATTATATAGACTTGACAATAGAAAAAAGTAGTAATACATCACTAAACGGTTGTCCCCGACACGAATTAAGGGTTTTGGAAAATGAAGTTGATTTTAAATACACCGGTTGCGATTCTTGCAATGAGTTTATGTCTGTCATTTACAAGTTGCGACAGCAATAAAGCCAAGACCGTACTTGTGGATGCAGGTCCGATTGGAAATATAACCCACGGTGGAACCTTTAAAGGCGATGTCGCAGTCTACACAATTGACTGGCTTGATCATACATCAAAAAGATCCGAAGAAACATATAGCGTGTATGAAAAGTCAAATGGAGATTACATCATTGTCTATGACGGGAAAGACTGCCTCCTTAAAAAAGCTGACGAACCGTTTGGAAACGGTCTGTATGAATTGAAATGGAAGATTGACTATAATCATTATATTGAAGATATCCCAACCAGTTGGTAAACATGTAAGCAGAATGAACACAAATCCCGACTTGAGCCACAATCCTAACAATGGATTGTAAGGACATGTCAGAAGGGATATGGGAGCGAACCATATGATGGCACAAGGCGTTAAATATGCATGGATTCGAATTGGATCTGTCCATTCATCAACTAATTTCATCACAAATTCAGCCATCTATGAAACTCATGCGATCCGCTGCGGCATTAAGCCTTTCAATGTCGGTCTTAAACTGCCTCGCAATTTCAGATAGTCAGAAAAGCTACGTTGACATAATGCATGACTCGATTGTGTCATCACAGAAGGTCGTTATGTTCGGAGACAACTCCGACTCGACCAATAACACCGCCGCTGACTCCATTAAGTCAATTGTCGAACGATTCTATTACGATCAATTCCGCCATTTCCAGGATCCGGATGCTCCCTATTTCCTTTTTCTGAGCCGCGACTCGAAACTCGCAATGGGGATCGGAGGATGCGTCAGAATGAGAGGCTACTTCGACTGGGGCGGTGCGATCCCCGCCGCAGGATTCGTCCCATATCTCATACCGATGGATCCCGATCCTGCAAAAATGAGAAAATTCGGCACCTCACCAGCAGGAACCTGTCTGTTCTTCCGCATAATCGGACAAAACAAAACCCTGGGGAATTATTCTCTATATATCGAGGCCAACTTCAACGGATATGAAACCCGCGATTTCAAGCTAAAAAAAGCATATGCCACAATCAACGACTTTACGATAGGTTATGCTCCCTCAACTTTCAGCGATCCCGCGGCGGTTCCGCCCACGGTAGATGCCCAGGGGCCAAATAACAAAATGTCGAACACTTCAGTTCTTGTCCGATGGATGCCGCATGTAAAGGATCATTGGGTATTCGCAGTTTCGGCCGAAACTCCGGAAACATCCATATCGGCCGACAATATCGAAACAAAGAAAGTTGACGAATGGATACCGGATGCCGCTGCATTCATGCAATATGAATGGGGCACAACATCCCATGTGCGCCTGTCGGGCATAATCCGGTCACTATCCTACCGCGACCTCGTGGCCGCTAAAAACCACTATATGACCGGCTGGGGAGTGCAGCTAAGTGCCGTCGGTCATCCCCACCCGCAATTGACATTATATGGTACAGCCAACTATGGCAAAGGCTATGCCGGTCTCGGCGGGGATCTTCTGATCGGCACGTACGATCTGGTAGGTGATCCGCTTTCACCGGGAAAACTCTACGCACCCCGCTCATATGGATGGAATCTTGGAATCCAATACAACATACGTCCGAATCTATTCGTAAGCACATCATTCAGCCAAAACAGATATCTGCCCTCGCACACTGTCGACCCGACAGAATACCGCTACGGACTTTTCGGGGATGTCAATATTTTCTGGAATATGACACCACGCATTCAGGTCGGTGCGGAATTCGATTATGGCATGCGCAAAAACTTCAACGGCAACCACCGATGGTCGAAGCGTATCGGCGCGATGGCACAGTTCTCATTCTGAACACTCACACACAAAATAAATTGCAAAGGGCTGTCCGGTCGCGGACAGCCCTTGCTTAGTTAGAATAAAGATTATATCGACTGATCAGAGCCCTACGACATTAAGAAGAGAATCGTAGAAGCAGCTCACAATACCAAGCGCAAGAATACCTGCAACACAGATCCACATTCCGATCCGCTCTGAGATCGCACTGCGGAAGGGAGCGACTGTAAACTCATCTTCATCCTTGATGAACATCGCTTTAACAACAAGAAGATAGTAGTAAAGCGATATAATTGTATTGATCAATGCAATCAACACAAGAACATAGATTGCGATCGAACCCTGATTGATTGCTGAGGTAAAGATGAAGAACTTGCTGAAGAAACCTGCGAAAGGAGGAATTCCGGCGAGTGAGAACATAGCAAGCATCATCGTCACAGCCAGACGGGGGTTAGTCTTGTAGAGACCGTTGTAATCATCCATCGAGACTTTACCGCAATTATTTTCAATCGCGCCGATAACACCGAATGCCGCAAGGTTAGAGAAGATATAGACAAGAATGTAGTACATCAGCGCAGCCTCACCCATCGGATTATTGCCAATTATTCCAAGCATGATATAACCGGCCTGAGAGATGGACGAGAATGCAAGGAAGCGCTTCAGATTCTTCTGACGGATTGCGAACAGGTTACCTATCGTTATTGTCAGGACGATCAGGGCGTAAAGCATCCATTCCCAGGCATCGGCATAAACCTGACCGAAAACATGCCACAGGATAACTAAAAACGCAAACGCCGCAGAGCCTTTTGAAATCACCGAAAGGTAGGAAGTGACCGAAGTGGGTGCGCCTTGATATACATCAGCGGTCCAAAGATGGAACGGCACCAATGAAAGTTTGAATCCCATACCGGACATGACGAAAGCGATCGCAATGACCAGCAGAACAACATTGGCCGACGCCGCCGACACAATGCCCTCTGCGATATGATGGAAATAGAGCGTTCCGGTCAGACCATAGACAAACGAGAGACCCATGAGAAGGATCGCGGAGGAGAAAACGGCTGTCAGAATATACTTGGCAGCGGCTTCGTGGCTCTCATAACGACGCTTGTTGAAGGCAACCATTGCGGCAAGCGGGAGCGAGGCGCTTTCAAGACCGATGATGAACACAAGGAAATGACGGCCTGAGATCATCAGATACATACCGAAGAGGGTGACCAGAAGCAGTTCGTAGAACTCTCCGCGGCGGATAAGCTGATGCTCGCTCGAAGTCCACTTCAGAGACTGAATCAGAACAATGAGTACACCTACATTCAATATATTCTTGATGGCCACGATCACCGGCGAAGTCTCATACATTCCTGCGAAAGCAGAAACCACAGAGTCACCCACCACAACAGGGCAGAATCCCCAAAGAGTGAAGAGGCCGAAAAGCAGACATGTTATTTTGCCGATTGACGACTGGGCGCGCGCCGGCAAAAAAGTATCGTTGAGGAAGACCAAAAGAAATAAAACCAACAAGCTTATTTCTTGCTTCATCGCTAAAAACTGTGAGTAATCCATTTCTTGTTATTCTTTTAGTTCATTCCGATGACACTGAAAATCTCAGGGGTAAATGTCCAACGGATAAGGTTGGCGAAGAAGTTGGGGAAACAGCCGATCGCTGCAACACTGATAATAAGGGTCACAGTTGCGGTACGTTCCCACCATGTTGCGTCGGTCAGAGCAAGATGATGCTCATCCTGCACCGGACCGAGAAGCAGTTTGCCGACAACACGTAGGATATAGACCGCCGTAATCACGATCGAGCAGCAGGCTACGATAGTGAACACACGGTGAAACATATCTGCGTGTTCGAATGATCCGACAAAGATTGTCATTTCAGCAACGAATCCGCTCAGACCGGGAAGACCAAGCGATGCGAAACCGGCAATCACATAGCATACCGACAGGAAGGGCATGATCTTCATCAGTCCGCCCATCTTTGTGATGTCACGTGTGTGCGTACGTCCGTAGATCATACCGATCAGGGCAAAGAACAGGGCTGTCATGAGACCGTGAGAAAGCATCTGCATGATCGCGCCGGTCATCGCAGTCGTGTTGAGCATCAGGATCGCGAAGATCACGAGACCACAATGGCTCACCGATGAATAGGCATTGATGTACTTGAGGTCTGTCTGAACACATGCGCTGAACGCACCGTATACTACAGAGATACCGGTAAGGATCAGGAAGATCCACGCCAGATCGTTGGCAGCCTGAGGCATCAGGTAGATCGCCACACGGAAGCATCCGTAGCCACCGAGCTTCATAAGCACACCGGCATGGAGCATCGAGACAGCTGTCGGAGCCGAAGCATGACCGTCCGGACTCCAAGTGTGGAAGGGGAACATCGCCCCAAGCACACCGAAACCGACAAACGTCATCGGGAAGAGGAAGTACTGCCAGCCGGTCGAGATGGATGCGTTTTCCGAAATCTTAAGGATGTTCCATGTAAGGTCAGCAGGGTTTTCAGCCGAATGATAGTAGATTCCGATCAGTCCGAGCATGAGGAACGCCGAGCCGCCCATAAGCATAAGGGTCAGCTTCATTGCCGAATAGTTCTTGTTGCCGCTACCCCAGACACCGATAAGAAGATACATCGGTATGAGAGCGACCTCATAGAACATGAACATCGTGAAAAGGTCAATCGAAATGAAGAAACCGAACACACCTACTGACAGCAGGATAAGCCATAGGAAGAACTCCTTGGGCATCGGATCGATTTTCCATGATGCAAAACTTCCTGTCAGAAGAATGATCGATGAAAGAATAATCATGGCAACCGATATGCCGTCGACACCAACGGCAAGCTGTATGTGAAGCGGTTTAAACCAGTCCCATTGGCCAAGAAAATGCATCGGGGCAGCAGGGTCTGCCGCATGAAGGGCAAGATATTCTACAAGCAGATAGATCGATAATGCTGTCAGCGCCAACGAACCCGTAACCGCGACTGCTCTGATCTGCTTGATATTTCGGCATACGGCAAGCCCGGCCAACATCAGCACAGGGATCACCACGAAATAAATCAATATATTAGAAAACATAATCAATATTTTTACTTTTTCCAGTTTTCAATTTAACACAGCGTCTGCTACTGTCAGATCAGACAGAGAGCTGTGATGACTCCAAGCAGCAGCACACCAATGAGATAGATCCAGACATACATCTGAACTTTACCACTCTGAAGGCCGCGGATTGCATAGGACGCCTTATTGGTAACGTATGCGAAACCATCCATGGTGCCATCAATTATATGACGGTCAAACCACGCGATCGGACGACATATGACGCCAAAGATGATCTTATGGGTGATGAACATATAAAGCTCGTCCCAATAGAATCGGTGGTGACACCATTTCCAGAGTGCCGGAAGCGCATTACGCATCTTTTCGGGAAGCGGATTCTCTTTGATATACATCTTTGTTGCCAATAATATGGCAACTATGGCGACAGCAAGGCTGACGGCTGCTACGCTCCAGTCGAAATGAGCCATGAAATCATATGGTTTGCCATCCCAGCTCACGAGATTTCCGAAGGGAATGAAACCTGCCACACATGAAACGGCTGCCAGAATGATCAGCGGAAGAGTCATTGTCCAGGGCTGATCCTTGGGTGCATGATGACCTTCGTGCACTTTATGTTCTTTCCACCAGAAAATGAGATAGTATAGACGGAACATGTAGAACGCGGTAAGACCAGCAACCATCGACATCCAGAGATATGCGATCATGCTGTTTCCGAGACATGCGCTCAATATTTCATCTTTAGAGAAGAATCCTGCGAAAGGAATTATACCGGCAATCGCAAGGCATCCGATAAGGAATGTGATGTTGGTTATCGGCATATACTTACGAAGACCGTGCATCGCGGTGTAATCGTTCGAACCGACAGCGTGGATCAAAGCACCGGCTCCAAGGAAGAGAAGAGCCTTGAACATCGCATGTGTAAAGAGATGGAACATCGAAGCCATGTAGCCGAGCCCTTCATGGAAATCAGGACGTGCAACACCAAGCGACACCATCATAAAGGCTATCTGAGAAATTGTCGAAAACGCAAGGACTCGTTTTATGTCGATTTGGGTGCATGCCACCATTGCAGCATACAACGCTGTCAGAGCGCCTACGACTGTTACAATCGTTAGCGAAACTTCCTCCATTAAATACAGCGGGAAGAGACGTGCTACAAGATATACACCGGCAACAACCATCGTTGCAGCATGGATAAGCGCCGAAACAGGAGTCGGACCTTCCATTGCATCCGGAAGCCAGATATGGAGCGGCATCATTGCCGATTTACCCATACCTCCCATAAAGATCAGAACGAGAGCCCAAGTCAACACCGAACCGCCGAGGAAGACGGGGGCAGCGCTTGTTGAGAAGATATTCTTTATGTGCTCAGCGGCAGAAAGGCTGACCTGATATGTGTCGGAAGCAACATTCATCGAAGTCAGTTCGGTGAAGTTGAATGTACCTGTATAGTACGACAGGATAAGGATACCGATAAGGAAACCGAGGTCGGCAAAACGAGTGACGATGAATGCTTTCTTGGACGCCGAGACAGCAGAGGGCTTGATATAATAGAAACCGATCAACAGGTATGAAGACGCACCCACAAGCTCCCAGAAGATATACATCTGGAAGATATTGGTGGCTACAACGAGACCGAGCATCGAGAAGCTGAAAAGCGACAGGAATGCATAGAAACGTTGGAAACCATGCTCGTAAACTCCATGATGATCACGCATGTAGCCATTGCTATAGAGGTGAACCATGAATGAAATAGTCGTAATCACGACCAACATCATCGCGGAAATCGGGTCAAGCAGGAATCCGATGCGGATAATCAATTTATCATAGAACTGAAGCCAGTCCTGATTGAAAACGATGAATTGCAGACGGTCGTTCGCCTCATTTACAAATTCGGGAGCTCCCGAAAAGAAATAGAGATACGCAGTATAGTATGCTAGGACAAGGGTTAAACCCATTCCCGCAGTTCCGAGGATACCGGCCAGTTTATGAGTCATATACTTCCCGAGCAAGCCCAGAAAGAGAAACATAAACAGGGGTATGGCAAGAATTAAAACAGGGATTGTAGCTTCCATGACACTTAATGTTTCATTTTTGAGAGGTCATCAACGCTGATATTTTTGGCCTCGCGGAACACATTGATAATGATAGCTATGGCGAGGGCTGTTTCAGCTGCAGCAATCGCTATCGCGAAGAGGGTGAAGAACATGCCCTCCATGTTTTCGGGATAAAGGAAACGGTTGAACACAACAAAGTTGATGTCGACCGAATTCAGCATCAGCTCAAGCGAAATAAGCATCGCAATCATGTTGCGCCGGGTAATGAACCCATAAACGCCACAGCAAAACATGATAAGCGACGGAACGAGATAATAAAGAATCGTGATATCCATTGTCAATTATCTTTTGCGGGCGACAACAACGCCACCGATTATACATGCCAATAACAAAACACTGATTGCCTCGAAAGGCAGGAGATACTGATATTCACCGGTTCCCATAAGAGCCTGTCCGATCTTGTGCATCGTCGGATTCTCCATCGCGGGGAGAGCAGCCATAGCCATTCCGCACCGATAGACTAATCCGAAAAGGACTGCCGCAAAGGTAGCGAGAGCAGCGAACACTCCGAGCACCCGTTTTGAACCGACCAGTTCAGCCCTGTTGTGACCGGGATGCGAGGTCAGGAAAATCGAGAACACAAAGAGAACCACAATACCACCTGCATAGACTGCTATCTGGACAGCCCCGAGAAACTCATAGTCGAGCTTGAAGTAAAGAGCAGCTGTCGCAAACAGAGTGAACAGGAGGAATGTAGCCGAACGTAAAATTTTACGGGTGGTGACAGTCAGTACCGAAAAAAGAATGATCGACAGCGCGATCACCAGATACATAATGATACTTCCTACTGATTCCATATAATTTGATTGATTTATTTTTCAGTTGAATCCTTGGCAACGTCCGTTTTAGGAGATTCCTGAGCTGCAGCCGCTTTCTTTGCAGCTGCTGCAGCTTTTGCCGCAGCTATTTTCGCTTCCTTTTCAGCCTGAATCTTTGCAAGCTGCTCAGGTGTAGGAGCCGGCTCTTCTTTTTCAGGGAGGAAATTAAGCTTCTTTACAAGCTTTTCACGAGTGAAAACAGCCTGTTCAAAATCATTTTTAAACTCGAGCGCATCATGCGGACACGATGTCACCCACAACTGGCAGAAAGTGCAGCTGCCCAGAT
>JAIDXA010000016.1 GCA_029058705.1 Paramuribaculum sp.
GTCTGAAAGAGAATTCGCCCTGTCCGCCTGTAGCGGTGCGTTGCATCGAACCATCGTTGCCGACGATTCTGACAACTGCGCCTGAAATCGGTTCTTCGTCATGGTCTGTGACCCATCCGTTGATCGCTATTTTCAGATCCGGGAGTTCAAATGAATAGATGTGGTCATATCCTCGACCGTCGCCTCGGTTGGAGCTGAAAAAGCCTTCGGGATGGTTTGATTTGGCAAATGTTATTCCGAAATCGTCGGCAGGGGAGTTTATGGGGCTTCCCATGTTGACGACTTCCCATTTTCCTCCGGGAAGCAGGGTTGCCTGAAAAATGTCAAGGCCTCCGAATCCGGGGTGTCCGTCGGAAGCGAAATACATTATGCTGTCTGTGAGCATGTAGGGGAACAGTTCGTCGCCGGCGGTGTTGATTTGCGGACCGAGGTTTTCAAGGGAGCCGGCCCGTTCTTTTATGTTGACGCGCCAGATGTCTTTTCCGCCTTCGCCGGGCATGTCGCTGGTGAAATACAGATATTCGCCTGAGGGGCTGACGGCAGGATGTCCGTAGCTTGAAATAGTGTCAGCGGAAATCTCGAACTTGACCGGAGCGCTCCATTTGGCGTCGCTGCGTTGGGAGGTGAAAAGTTCGACACCGGTGTTTGCCGACGGCGACCGGCGTGCTTTTGTAAGATACATTGTGTTTCCGTCGGCGGAGAATGATATGATTCCCTCGTCCATTTCTGAATTGAGCTCCCCTTCAACAGGCTCCGGGCGCATCCACGCCCCCTGTTCGTTTTTACGGGCCATCCAGATGTCGCTTTTTTTCTGTCCGGTTATTTCGCTGCGGTTGTCGCCGGTCACTTTTTCGTTTGTTGTGGTGAAATAGAGTATGTCGCCGTTGAACATGGGTGCGAAATCGGAACGCCGCGAGTTGAATAGTTTCGCATTTTTAACGACATAGCGTGTGGGGTTGTTTTTGTTTTCGGCCGCCCATCTGGCGCCTTCCAGTCCGACGACAGCTTCGGCTGATGCGGGAGATCTCATCAGATATTCTTCATAATATCTGACGGCGTCGTTGTATTTTCCTTCTGCGTGGAGCATCTGTGCCAGCCGGAGCTGTGCTGTCGAATCGGGGTAGCCGTAGCGTATGGCGTTCTGATATGCGGCAGCTGCGCGCGACCACTGGCTGAGTTTTCGGTGTGCGCCGGCCATTTTGAAGGCTACTTCTCCGCGGAGTGTGCGGTCTTCTTTCTTAGTAAGCTTATTGTAAATTTTACGATATGTTTTCGATGCGTCAAAATATTCTCCGCGAGCCATTTGCTCATCGGCGGCGGCAAGCTTAGGTCCGCGGCAGGAAAAGAACGCCGAGGTCAGGAGTGACAAAAGAGCAATTATGTAGAACTTCTTCATATAGATTATAACGTCGGACAGACGGTGATATTACCTTATTATAATAAAAAAAAGAGATGCTGTTTTTAGAGAGTGTTTGAATTTAAACCGTGTTAACAATAAATAGAATGAAAGGTATAAACTTCAAAATAATCCTGAGGCCTT
>JAIDXA010000160.1 GCA_029058705.1 Paramuribaculum sp.
CTAATATTGTCTTTTTTGCTGTCAACATTAGTAGCTAAGCTGTCAACATTAGTAGCTAAGCTGTCAACATTAGTAGCCAAGCTGTCAACATTAGTAGCTAAGCTGTCAACATTAGCATTCGTTGTTTTACCAGAAAGTCTATATTTGGTTCCGCGCCCATATCCGTCAGATAACAGCCACCCTTGCCGACACATTTGTTGGAGTAAGGCGGTTATATCAGATTTATGGAGTCGCAACACAAATCTCAGCCGTTCATTTGTTACATTCTCCTCTGTTAAAGCCAAAGCCAATACGGTTTGAACCTGTGATGGTAGCTTCTGAGAGTCAATGTCGAGAAGTCTATTTAGTTCTGTCAATATTTCCGGCTGAATCAAGGATTGCATAGAGAGGCGGAACTCCACTTTATCCGGGCGTGTACGTTCAAATATAATTGGAGCTTTCCAATTGTTTCTTCGCCATCCCTCCATAATTTTTGCGCCACCGCTTCCTGCTTTTTCCGCGGGACCCAACATCATGAACATTTTTTGCAGAGTGGGATTTCTACAAATGCTTTCTCCACCTTCAAAGAATTGTTCTTGAGAAATCAGCATTGTGCCTGGATTTGAAAAGCAGTAGGTGCCATTTTTGAATATAACCATTAATGACCCTTCAGCTTTATAGTCCGGGTGAACGCAAAGATTTACGAATACTTCTCTAATGGCTATGTGGGCAGGAGACTGATCAATTCTCTGATTATTCATAAGACTGAACGGTTTCGGTAAGAAACCTTGCAGTCGTGGAAGAGTCCGAAGATAGAATTGAAACAAGTTTGTCTCCCAAGTTCCATCAGGATAAATTCGATCTACCCAGCGATCTGTATCATTGATTGTAGTCTCATTACGATAATCAGGAAAGAAATTAGGTAGACATTCGTCATCGGTAATTGCTTCGTATTTTCCAAACATCAAAATCCCTGCTACCGTGAAGCCTTCCTCTCCTGTTGCACGATCTCTCCGATATGCACCAAGCTGTTTGAGAAAATTAAAGTCATCTAAAGTAGACCAGACATGTTCAGGTTTAGCGATATTGAAAAGTTGACGATACTGTCGAAGGGATTCCTTATCAATATCGTCGATAGTGTATCCTTTAAGGATTCTTTTGTCGGTAGTGCGAGTGAGATCGGCGTCTGCAAACATTCGCTGCACTTCACTTCGAGTACATTTAAAGTCGCCCTCGTATCCACGCCGATATGTTCCACTATATGGATCATGACCAACGTGTACCGGCCGCTGATCTCTGTTTGCTCTCGGCACTCTTATAATAAGTACATAGGAATCCTTAATCGGTATGGGTCTGACATCATCATTATTCAGGAGGTTCAGGTTGATTGTATTTCTGTTAGCGACTCCCGACCATAGTTCTTTCTGCAGTTTATCAATGTCGGTTGCTGATAAATTATCTGATTTCAGATGACCATGTTTCTCTTTTACTCCTAATATCAGTATCCCTCCGTTGGTGTTAGCAAATGCGCTATATGTTTCCCAGAAAGAACCCGGGAAGCCTCCTTTTGCACCTTTAAACTCCAGCTCTTCGTTTTCAGCGATGTTCTGAATGGTGTCGAAATCATATGTTTTCCGGTCATCGAATAGATCCATTTATTTCCAATTTAAGACTATGAAGAAGGCTCGTAATTGCGCCATAGGCAAAATTACAGAAAAAAACCGAGATTTGAGATCTGTCTTATTATATTCTCTTGGAGTGTAGCCGTTAATGGTAATATTGTCGTTATGATCGTTATTATAGGGTGTATTGTGTCTTTAACTTGTAGGTGACCCGGATATCATCGTGAAATACTCCCGGCTTTGTATCGAATTGCGAATTTCCGATCTTTTCAACGTACATATAAATATAACCGTGTCTATCTCCGCGAACTGATGCATCATACCAATTCACTTTTGCTACATATCCTCCGTGATCGATTATCTCGCATTTCTTGTTCCATTGCGCATTTAAAGGGATGTTGACCGCGTCGAGAGATTCAACTTCTCCGGTGTATGTGATTGCCGGGGCATCAAGGTAGTTGCTTAGTCCTTCAGCCGGAAGAATATCAGGATAATTGTTTATAATCCTAAATCGGAGGGTTCCCATTGTGGCGGTAAAATCCTCACCTCTCCCGATGGTTTCGATGAAGATGTCGGATTCTTCAGGTTCTTCTATACATGAGGTGAATACCGAGAGCAATATAGCAATGGAAAAGGCGGTAATCTTTAGTTTAATAAATGTGCTCATAGTGATGTTTTTTATCAGTTGTACTAAGTTTTATAATTGGGGTATAACAAAATCTTTAGATTTCATATTTATACGTATATGTAGTGGTGTTTTTTCGGTTATTTGACAGGTATACCATTTCTTCTTTAATACATCGCCATTCGTATTATAAGAATAGCTCTTTGTTCCATATGGCTTATTGCTTAAAAACATCTTCGGATATAAGACAATTTTTGCTTCTTGCTCATTTTTATTTAGATAGAGTGTTTGATCGGGATATTTCTTATTGCTGATACTATAACTATAGAATTTGACAACCGAATTGTTTACCTCGTAAGTCTCTGCATCGGCCTCTAATGATGGATAATAAGTAACGATATATCCTGATGTAGTATAGGTGAAGTTTACTTGTGAGATTGGCTGTCTTACTTTAAAAGTTGATTCTTGTGTTAGCCTCCCTTTATTATCAAAAATTCGGTTGTAACGAATTGTGTCATTGGTAATCTCAATGATTCGATCGTAGTCATGTACTTCACCATTAATTTTTATAACTTCATTGTCATCATATAAGTATTTTTCAAATTTTGTCAGATATTTACCACATCCATTGTAGTAATGACATGCAATGCGACTATTCTCATCAAATACAATGGAATCAATTGTAAACTCGCCAATAACTCTGTCTTGTCCGAATTCTTGTCGGTGTTTGACCTTTTTTGTGACAACAGAAAACACATTACCCTTTAAGTTTTGTCCCTGATGGTCAAATTTGTGTTTTGTTTCGTATAATAATGGTCGTTTCGTTTCTCCATATACTGTGACATCTATTTCTAATAGCAGGATAAGCAGAAGTATATATCTAATCATTGTGGAGTTATTCATAGGATTATGGTTAAAATGGTGGACAATGGTAAATTAATGGTATATATATCTGGTTGATTTTATCACGGGGAGATATGACATGCTAACTTTCGTAGCGTTGATGGATTCATTATGTTTGCCAAGGCGATTACAAGGTTCGCGCCCTCAATCTCCAGTCGGGGATTCGTACGGTCTGCTGTTGCAAATTTAGAGCATCTGTTTGATAGATGCAACGTTTATGCTGTAAAACACATAATAGGATGTAATTCGGACCTTAAATCATAGCCGAATTTCTTTGTTACGGTCAGGATTGGCTCTCGTTGTTTTGGGGGTGGAGGAGGATGGAGAGGGCGTTTCTGCGCAGTCCGGCAAGTTTTGTCCTCTTTATGGCTGAGTGGCTGAAGAGTGAGGAAAACGCCTGCTGGTCCATTTCAGCGGCTTCTTCTACGGTAAGCGATGCAAGTGCGGGCCGTAGCTGAAGTTCCGGCAACAGGGGCATCACAGGAGCGGCGAGATTGTGGGGGCAGACGGCTGCGCATATGTCGCATCCGTAAAGACGGTCGTGGAGGTCAGTCCCGGACGGGAAATCTCCGCGGTGCTCGATGGTTAGATATGAGAGGCAGCGGCGGGCATCGACAGCGTCACTGTCAGACAGCGCTCCGGTAGGACATGCCTCCACGCAGCGTCGGCATTTTCCGCAGTCGCGTGGCTGATTGGCGGTGTCTGACGGCATCAGGGGAGAGGTTGTCAGGATTTCCCCGAGGAAAAAGCATGAGCCGAGTCCGGGGATGATGAGATGGTTGTTGCGTCCGATGAAGCCGAGTCCTGACCGCATTGCCCAGTATCGTTCGCGCAGAGGAGCGGTGTCAACGCAGACTCTGGTCTCACCTCCAAGAGCCTGTCTTATCTGCAGGGCAACAGCTTCGAGTTGTTTCCTGACCACTTCGTGATAGTCTGAGCCGACGGCATAGGATGCTATTTTTGCGTTCATCGGCGGCAGATCGCGCGGAGCAGGGTAGGGGACAGCACCGCAGATCATTGAGCGGGCGTTTTCGAGCAATAGCGCCGGATTGTCGCGCTGTTCGGGATAGCGCGCGAGATAATCCATCGAGGCATGGCAGCCATTTTCTATCCATTTCGCATAGGCTGACGCAGCTTTTTGTGAAACCGGCCCGATGTCGGTGACTGCATATCGGACCACTCCGGCGTCGGACATGATCCGAGGCAAATCAAGACATTGGAATCGGGAGCAGCTCATAGCCTTGTGAAAGAAGCCATTCTATTGATCGTGGCAAAGCGAAGCGGACATTTTTCTCCGCTTTCAGCGAATCGTGGAAAACGATGATGGAGCCGTTGCGGGCATACCGTCGCACATTGTCGAAAACCTCTTCTCCGCTGAGTTTTCTGGAATAATCTCGTGTCACAAGATCGTACATGACGATGTTGTAGTGGTTTTTGATGGCAGCGGCCTGACGCCATCGGATCAGCCCGTGGGGCGGACGGAACAGGGGCGAGTCGATAAGATTGTCGGCATCGGTTATGTCGCGCATGTAGCGGAAGGTTTCGACCTTGAATCCCTGCAGGTGGTGCATGGTGTGGTTTCCCCATGAGTGTCCGCGGCGTTTTATTTCGTCGAACAGGTGAGGGGAGCGCCGCACATTGTCGCCCACAAGAAAAAATGTGGCCTTGACGCCATATTTGTCGAGAGTGTCGAGTACCCAGGGTGTTACCTGCGGGACCGGTCCGTCGTCGAACGTCAGATAAGCTACTTTCCGTCTCTTTTTCCGGACTCGCCAGATGGCTTCCGGAAAAAGAAGACGGTAGAGCAAAGGTGGCTGTTCGATGAACATTGTCAGCTTTCCTGCTGGCTGCGCGCTGCGGCAGCCTGACGTTCCCTATAGTCGATCTGGCGTTTGAGGTTGACGCCTTTGGCGGCCAGTTCGGTCATAAGTTTGTCGGTGTCGCCTCCTGCATCACGGTATGCATCGATAAGATCAAGATAATAGATCATGTCGATGTAGTGGTCGGTGTTCTGCAGGGAGCTGTACTTGCTCGGGCTGAGGCTCTGATAGTAGAGGACGTTTGTTGTATAGCGGTCGATCTCGCCGCGCAGTATTTCGCGTGCGATCTGGCGGTCGGCGTCATTTCCGGTCGCTTTGCCGATTGCATTGTAGACGTCACCGACCTGCGCTCCTATCTGAGTGGCGTAAGGCATTGCCGCTGTCGGAAGCTTTTCTCTCATGAGGTTCAAGACATTGCGGGCTTTGGTGTAGCGGTCTTTGCGGAACGCCTCGGCAGCAGCCGCGTCTCCTCCGGCTATTGAATCGGCAAACTCGGCTGCGGTCACAAGCGCTATCGACAGATCGAGCATGGCTGAACGGTTTGTGGTGACCATGCGTCGCACTGTTTCGTCGAGATATACCTGTCCGGGTTCTGTCACTTTGTCAAGCCCTCCCCACTGGAAGCGTTTTGTCACGTTTTCATACATCTTGTCGGTGTTGACACCCATGTCGTGGCCGCGATAGAGCAACGGGGTGATTTCATAGGCAAGACCTGTATTGCGCATAAATGGAGTGAGCCCCATATAGCTGCGTTCCGGAACTGTCATGGCTATGTAGACCGGACGATTCCAGCCGTTGGCTGCTGAAAGCGACAGCATGTCGAGTGCCATGATGTTGTTCAGATATAGTCCGTTGGTTGTCGAGAAGTCCATCGGAATGGCATCCATAGCGAAATAGAGCGGATTTTTCAGGTCGTTCTCGCTGAGATGACCGTCCTTGACCATCTGCCGCAGGTCGACGGGAATAAACATTTTGGGGTGACGGATTATTGGTATGCCGTAATCGTTCTCGCGGGCCTCCGGTTCATAGATTTCTTTGACGGCCTGAAGAGCCGGAACTGTGTCTGAACTTGAAAGCTGCGGCACGACGTAGGCGAAACCGAGGTCGCCATAGGCATAGTCGGAGGGCTGGGCCTGAAGGTCGATTCCGGGGGCATCGTAGCTCGGGCGGCGGATCTGGTTGATATACCAGTCTGTGGTCAGGTATGACAGGTTGACAACCTTCACGTCCGTGCGTACTCCTTCGACTTCCTGAGCATACCAGAGCGGGAATGTGTCGTTGTCACCGTAAGTGAAGATGATTGCGTTTTTGTCGAGACTGTTGAGGTAGTTCATGCCGAAGTCGCGTGCGGCATATCGGCCGGAGCGGTCATGGTCGTCCCAGGTCTGCGAAACAACCTGAAGCGGAACGATCACGCCGACAATGGCGGCGACAATGGCGGCAATCATTGATTTGCGGGCGAGAGGGGAGTTCTTGGCGGGCTCGTCGACGGGGGTGTCTGTTTCGTTTTTCTTGTTGTGCAGAAGGCCTGTGATCAGACGCCATAGACCGGCAACACCCATTCCGACCCATATTGCATAGGCATAGAAGGATCCGGCGAAAGCATAGTCGCGTTCACGAGGCTGGCCGGGCGTCTGGTTGAGATAGATGACAATGGCTATTCCGGTCATGAAGAAGAGGAAGAAAACAACCCAGAACTGTTCGATGCCTCTTTTTGAGGTGAAAGCCTGCCAACCCAGGCCGATCATACCCATGATGAGGGGGAGGAGGAAGAACACGTTGTGGCCGGCATTGCCTTCGCCGTCATCGTATGGCAGAAGCGACTGGTCGCCCAGACGTGGGTTGTCGATGAACGGAATTCCCGATATCCAGTTGCCGTGGTTCACCTCGCCGTTGCCCTGTATGTCATTCTGACGGCCTGCGAAATTCCACATGAAATAACGCCAGTACATGTGGTTGAGCTGGTAGTTCATGAAATAGCGGAAGTGTTCGCCGAATGTCGGTTTGATCTTGGGTTGGGTTTCGAGTGAGTTGCCGTTGCTGTCCATGTAGGTTGTTCCGTTGACAGTGGTCCCTTTCAGGCCTCCGATCCATTCGCTGTAGGCTCGGCGGTGGTCGGCTTCCCCGCTGTAGATTCGCGGAAAAAGAGCGTTCAGTTCGGGAGTCATGACATATTCCTTATGCTCGCCATACATGAAATATTCATCTTTGTCGGATTCGGATGTCTTGACTTTCTTGGCATATTGTTTTTCGCCGTTTTTCACTATCGGCGAACCTGTTTCGTCGCGCACCGGCTGTGACTCCATTGTTTCGCCGTAGATGAGCGGGCGGTCGCCGTATTGTTCGCGGTTGAGGTAGTTTGACAGCGCGAAGACATTGTCGGGCGCGTTCTGGTTCATCGGAGTATGAGCCGATGAACGGATAAGCAGAAGCGCATAGCTTGAATATCCGACAAAGATGACGAGAATGCTGATCGCGGCTATGTTTAGGATTCTGACAGGCAGCTGGCGGCTTCTGAAAAGATAGATCGCGAGGGCGGCAGTCAGGATAAACAGAGGCCATGTGCCGTGGCCGATCCAGAAGACTCCGGAGAGGAATGTGCTGATCAGGAAGGAGACTTTGATCATGAGAGGGTTGCGCTGACGATACAGTTCGAGGATTGTCCAGCAGAATGACGCCACCAGTACAAATGAATATATCAGCGTGCCCATGTTGAACGAGAGTCCGAGACCGTTGACGAAGATCAATTCGAAACGCTGGGCCATTTTGATGAATCCCGGCACGAGTCCATAGAGGATCAGGCCGACGATGACAAATGATACCAGAAGGGCGATGAGCGACCCTTTGCCGGTAGGAGCTGCCCATTTCTTGTAATATACAACCAGCACGATCGCGGGTATGCATAGCAGGTTGAGGAGGTGGACTGCGATCGATATGCCGATGATATAGGCGATGAGGATCAGATATTTGTCGCTGTGTGGCCGGTCGGCGCGGTTTTCCCATTTAAGGATCAGCCAGAAAACAAGAGCTGTGCAGAACGATGAGAATGCGTAGACCTCACCCTCGACGGCGGAGAACCAGAATGTGTCGCTCCAGGCATACATCATTGCGCCGCAGAACCCAGATCCGAAAATTACGAGCATTTTCAGTGGAGAGACTTCCGTCGCGTCGTCTTTGACAGTCAGTTTCTTGACAAGGTGTGTGATTGTCCAGAACAGCAGCAGTATGGTCGCCGCGCTCAACAGGCCGGACATCAGGTTGACCATGAAAGCGACTTTGGTCACGTCGCCAAAGGCGAAATTGGTGAAGAACCGCGCGGCAAGCATGAATATCGGGTTGCCCGGTGGATGTCCGATTTCCAGTTTGTAACCTTGAAGAATGAATTCAGGACAGTCCCAGAAGCTTGCCGTAGGCTCGAGTGTGAGCAGGTAGGTTACGGCTGCAATCAGAAAACAGAGCCATCCTAATGAATTGTTGAGGATGTTGTAACGTCTCATGCGCAGAATAGAGTGCAGGTAGTTTCGATTGATTACGTTTGAATTATGCCTTGTAAGGCAATTAGTGCGCAAAGATAGTGTTTTTTGAGTTTATAACAGCTATCGCCGGCTTTAATTATTCGTAATCATGCGAATTCTGCAAGTTTTTCAAAACTTCTTTCATTCCTGTTGATGATGTGGCAGGATAAAAAATACGCCCGGACTAACTGAACTGCACCCCAAAAGTTAGACACAAAACTTTTGGGGTGCATTATGTATAGACGCCACAATTTTGAAGAAAGACT
>JAIDXA010000161.1 GCA_029058705.1 Paramuribaculum sp.
GGGGATGCAGGCGGTAGCCGGCCCAGCGTTCGAACTGGGCGGCATAGTCGCGCTGACAGATATGGCGCGGGCGCGGAACGGGTTGATATGAGCGGCGTCGGAGCAACATTGCCGCAAAGATAAGGCGTCAGAAAAGAGAATGTGCGTCAAATTCAATAAGTAAGTCATGAAAATCAACACGCATGAACGAACATCGGCAAGCCTGTGGATGCTTTATATCCTTCGCGAAGTCTTGCAGGCGTATTTTGCGCTATTCATCAGTCACATAGCTCGCTATGTTCCTTCTTCATCGCACAAAATACACTCTGCAATACTTTCCCGAATGATATAAGTTAATTATCACGACTTACTTAATTGTTTTTACCACGAAATAAATGCGCTTCTTGAAAATTTTTCTCTTGCGTAGATAAATACAAGAAAGGTTAAAAATAACAAAATAAAGTAAAATGATTTGCGCAATAATATAATGGATCTTTATTTTTGTAAAACCTTAATTTTTACGTCTGTAGCCAATCATGAAAAAATTACTTTTTGCCTTAAGTGTGTTTTTTAGTATTATGGCAATAACATTTGCCTCGGCGGGTTCTATTCGAAGGTCTCACATTCCTCGCATAGGAGATCGTATGGTTTTAGAAAAGATCAATTATTCGATGCAATGTGATACAGGAGATGTCTGTATTTGGGATTTGAGTATGTGTGAAACAGTTCAGCGGTTATTTTTGAGCATTGACTCATTCGGTGATCGGCAAGGACAGTATGTTGCTGTATTAGATCGAAAGAGAAATTATTTCAATATAGTAGATGATACAATTTTTTGTACTGGGTTCGAAAAACCAGGAGAATATGAGATTTATACCAGTCCGATTATATATGCGGTATTGGAAGATGACTCAACCGGCAGTCGAGCCGGAATTTTTTCAGGAAGCGGAGAACTTTATGAGCGAACAAACACTTGTTCCTATGGGATTTGGATCTGTGAAGTTGTAGCTTCCGGGACATTGATAACTCCAGATGCAGATACACTCCACAATGTTGTTCGGGCAAATACTCATCGTTACGTACGACGAGAGTATGTGTCGCGCGATAGCGTTATTTTACCTCCAAGTCCGGATGCCATTTATGATTCCATCGCAACTTCTTACGGAGCATTCGATGTTATTCACGAAAGTCGCTGGTATGCCCCCGGATACCGTTATCCTGTGATCTCCTGTATGAATATTCATGGGAACTCGATTTCATATTATGCGCCATTGTCAGAAGTAGCGTTGCTTCCAGACCCGATTAACGAAGAAGTGAGAGAACTGGCACTGACCCAAAATAATAATTTGCGTACTGAATCAGCAAGCAGACCTGATAAAATTCCTATAATCAACTACACTTTTAGTCAAGACCGTAATTCTAGAAATGTGTCTGTGAATTATAGTGTATCGACAGACTGCTTTGTGGAATTCATCTTAGCAGACGTTTCAGGGATTGTGTATAAGAGTTTTGTCAGGCAAGCCTCTCCTGGAGAAAACAGCGTTATCACCATTGAATACGGCGATATCCCTAAAAGGAATGCGTATGGTGTTAGAATCACAGCAGGCCAAGAAGTCCATTGTGAAAAATTTGGGTATTAAAATTTCAGACTACAAAGCATTATGAAAAGGGTTATCATTATTCTGTTAGCTTATCCACTGCTATATGTGGTCATGGCGCAGAAACCGCAAAATCCAATATACAATTTATCACCGATAGCGCAATCTTTTAACCGTTATGGTGACATTCCAGTGTCGTTATATACCGGTACGCCAAATATCACGATTCCTCTTGACACATTTCGTTGTGGAAACTTTTCGCTACCGATTTCCTTGTCATATCACTCTGGAGGCATAAAGGTTGACGAGCACCCGGGTAATGTTGGACTTGGTTGGACATTAATAGCTGGCGGAGCTATTACACGCAGACAACGGGGGCATCCAGACGAATGGGAAAAAATGTCAACTATGTCAGGCGTTGGTTATCTCCATTGTTTTGGTTCGTTAGCAGGAATGGATGGCAAAAATGTAAATGCGTATATGAGTGAAGTGATGAGTTCGGATCTTGATACAGAACCGGATAAGTTCTCATTTAATTTCAATGGATACAACGGTTTTTTCATTCTAGACGAAAAAGGAAATTGGCAGGTATATAGCAACCGTCCGGTAAGGGTAAAATCCTACAGCGTTGGCTCTGCTCCAGCAAAAATGGCCAATGGAAAGGTTATTGCGTGGCAGAGGGCAGTTATACGTAGTTTTACACTTTTATGTGATGATGGAATGGAATATATATTCGGCGCCGATGATTCTCAATTCCATACTGATGACTCTCCTGCGATTGATCTTGCTGTAAATATGGAAGATCTCAGCAAGAGGGTCTGCACATCGCAGGCTTGGTATCTTCGTAGAATACCGCTTGTAGGAGACAGAGAAATCATTTTCAATTATAATCGAGAAAAGTACGTGGCCAATATCTCCGACCCTGGTTTCCGATTATATTCAGATAACTATACATATGTTTATATGGGGAACGTTTCAGGTCAGCTAATCTCACCGGTTCATCTATCGTCTATAGAATCATTTTCCGGGAAAATTATATTTAAGGAAACCGACGCAAATGATCTGAAAATCACTTCCTCATGGTACAAAGATTGGTTTGCGGCTGAAACACATAATTATTTTGTAGTTAACGGAACAGACTTGTGGGACGAATTCGGCAGTCGAAAGTTGACAGAGATGAAGCACCAGTCTGCTGGCGGGATACAGCTAAGACAGATACGCTTTGCCTATGTGGATGAGCCCAGTATCCGTCTTGCGCTGGAAAAAGTATCCATTATAGGCGCAGATGTAACAGTTGAGGAAAAATATTCGTTCAAATATAACGGCCTGAATCTTATGCCTGGATATTTGAGTAAACAGACAGATCACTGGGGATATTCGAGAGTGAACAAACATATCTCTGAAGGCATTCCGTTGGCATTGCCAGCTAATGATAATTTCAATAATCATACAACAAACCGGTTCACCGTAGGGTACGGAGTGATTTCATCCATTTCGTATCCATCCGGAGGCAGGACAGATTTCGAATTCGAACCGAATTGCTACACACGTGTATGGTCACTAAGTTCCACTATGGGAAATGATGGAGGTATAGACGAAACCCAATCCGCCTATGCAGGAGGGGTAAGGATTCGTAAAATGAGTCACTATCCAGAGAACGGCAGCAAACCGTTGGTGACGAAATACAGTTATATGCGTAGTGAGACGGACAACAATGAATGTGGTATTCTCGAAGGACTTCCGGTCTATTCTTATACGATACCCTTGACATATCCTGTTCAGATGTCGGCTAATGAGCCATTAAGTTCCGTAGTTAATGACTATGGGTTTCATATTGGCTATCCGTGTGTTACGGAAGAGTATAATGATGGGAGTAAGTCGGTGAGCGAATACACTTCTGTACTTGAATATCCGGACGAAAATCCAGACGCGGCATGCAACTTTTTCGCATTTGTTCCGCATACGAGCAATGCCTCGTTAAGAGGGCAACTAAAAGCGGTTCGTCACTACGATGCAAAGGGACGTTTGACGTCATCGTCTTCAGTTGGATTTACAATTTCGCCTTATATGTCTGCGCCAAGTGTACGCGGATTGCATATTGACGTTTACTCGTTGCCGCAAAACCAAGGTAGCGGATCGCTGTCTTTTATGTTATATAGTCTTTATAAGACAAAACTAGTCACCATTAAGCCGTCGAAACGGATTGATACTACGATAGACCCTGTTTCCGGAAGTGCCAGAAAAGTAACGACTTACATGTCGTACAATAAATTTGGACAATTGTCTTCTGATTCGGTTATTTCAACAGTTTCCAGTAATAATTATGTTGAAGTCCGGCATTATCGTTATGCATTTGAGGATGATATTAACATGAAAGTCCCTGGAACTACATATCCAGTCAGAGAAACATCATATTGGAGAAACGGACGTTTTATTAGCAAAGAAACTTCTGATTATTACAATGTCGGAGGTTTGTTCCAGTCGGGAAGGTATGTGACTTATCCAGATGGTTCTGTGAAAGATATCTTTATGGTAAATCGGGTTGATAAGTATGGTAATATAGTTGAGTTGACTGAAAACGGGTGTCTTTCCAAAATATATCTTTGGGACAAGAATTATCGTCATCCTGTTGCTGAAATAATAGGTGTTGATGAGCGAGACCTGAGGAAATATCTTAATTATCCGCTTTACGACGCACCAATAATTCCTGATATCGAAACAAAAATACGTGGGATTCGCAATGCTTTTCCGTATGGAGCAATCCGTACATTTGAGTTTAATCAAATGGATCAACTTATTTCGGTTACTGATGCATCCGGCTATATAACTTACTACGATTATCACTGGTCAGGGAATCTTCGCGGGATTTATGACCATTACAATCAGGCCATATGCCGATATTATTATTCAACGCAAACACGAAAGCTATCTACACCACAGCCATGAAAAGAATAGTAATAGTATTGATTATCGCTTTGTCTACGTCAATGGTACGGGCGGCCGCAAGCGAGGTATTGACTGACAATTGGATAAAGCATGTCGTGATGCTCGATTCCCTCGGTAGTGATTCTGTCGTGACAACTATTTTTTACGATGGTCTTGGACGCGAATGCCAAAGGAATGTCGCAAGAGCTTCGCCTACGGGTGCTGATCTCGTTTCTCGTACGGTTTATGATTCCAATGGATTGCCATCAATCGTTTATCTAAATGGCCTGTCTTACGGCAATGGTGCTTATGCGTCTGAAATTGATTACGCGGTTTATAATGGAGACTCGCATCCATTCACGTCTATTACCTACGAAGACGCCTTGAGCCGTAGGATTGTATCAGCAATAGGTCCTGGAGATGACAGTTACAATAAATCGCAGGAATCTAAGAGAGAATATAGGCTTAATTCTGCGTCTTCTGGAGAGTTACAATGCCGAAGGTTTGAAACTAACAGTTCTCCTTCTGTCGGATGGCCATTTCTGGTTCGTGCTAAAGGTTATTATGCCGCTGGAGACCTTGATGTCATGCGTCAGACGGGGGTCGATGGAGAAATAACTCTGACGTTCTCAAATGTCCGAGGTAAAAAGGTGTTAGAGCGTCGAATTTTAGACGGGGCATTCCTTGACACATATTTTGTGTATGACGACGCAGACAATCTGACTGCTGTTCTTCCCCCGATGGCAATTGAGCAGATGTCGGATCTTTATGGAGATTGGAATACGGAATCGTCTCCAGAGCTTGATCGTTGGGCATACCTTTATGTCTATGATGTGCGTTATCGGCCTGTAATGAAAAAGTTGCCGGGCCAGGAGTTGGTCAGGTTTATCTACGATGGCGGAGACCGTCCGATTCTGATGCAAGATGGAAATATGCGAAAAAGAGGACTATGGCGATTTACGCTCTCAGATGCTTTGGGTCGAGAGTGCCTCGTAGGCACTTGTTCTGGTCTGAACCGTGAGAACAACGCTGATATACGTAGCGAGCGTGCTGTCGTGTCGTTGCGTTTGTCGGATACCGGAAGCTTTCCGCCACGTCTGACACCAGAATCAATCGGGCCACTTGCGGGCTACGATCTTGTTGGATGGACGCTTGATTCAGTGCGTGTGACAGCTGCAACTTACTATGATAATTATCTGCCGTTGTTGCTCTTTTCAGAGTCTTCGGGCAGTTCAGTGGCATTGTCGGATAAGCAGATGCTGTTTCTCTATAAAGACTTCCCAATCGATATACATCCGTCTCCCATTCCGGGAGGGGGATTTGATGTCAGACCGAAGGCAAAGGGGATGAAGACAATTGAAATGACGATAGCCGGCGAATCCGATTCTGCAGACGTTACGCTGGCCGTAACCGAATATGACTACCGCTATCGTCCCCAACGAGTTGTTAATTTCGATCATCTGGGTTGCTTTGACGAATCAATCATATGCTATGACTTTCCCGGGCGTCCCAAATCGGTTGTCCATACCAGATTCTCGGCTGATCTTGTTGAATCAATTAGCGAAACGACGACCTACGCTTATGATAGAGCAGGCCGTCCGCTCTCTGTCACTCACCGTCTCGGGCAAAACGATCCGGTTGAAATCGCCCATTATTCATACGATGAGCTCGGCCGTCTACAAACAGATAGACGAGCCGGTTTGGCTGAACTTACTCGGTTGACGGACTATAATGTTCAGTCGCAACCAGTTTCGATTGCATCTGATTTGTTTTCGCAACGCCTGTCATATACACCTGGTGGAAGAGTCTCTCGCATTGATTGGAGTTGTCCAGACGGGTCTGGCAATCACTCATTCGAGTTCGGTTATGACAATATCCTACGCTTGACCTCAGCAGTCTATGGAATGGGTGATCCGGATAAATCCACTCGTTATAATTGCAGTTATACCTATGATTCCCACGGTAATTTGCTGTCCATTGAACGAAAAGGGTTAGGGGATGGCGGTAAGTTTTCATTAATTGATGATTTGACGCTCACCTACGACGGAAATCGTTTGATTCATGTCAAAGACGTTGCTTCTGATCCCACATACAAGGACGCATTCAGCTTTACTGATGATAATATTATAACTTTAGGCGGAGGAAATGAATATGCTTATGATGCTAATGGTAATATAGTTTCCGATACAAACAAGGGCATTTCTGTCAGTTATGATATAAATAACCGCCCTAAACGAATCAGCAAAGGCATAAACCATTGGGTTGATTATATCTATGACGCGCGTGGCCGGAAGTTGAGACAGACCCATGCCACACGCATCCTTGTCTGGCAGCCGTCACCGATGATGCCGGGCCAACAGCCAAAGCCGAGGGTTGTAACTAGCACAACAGATTATTGCGGAAACATCATTTACCGTGACAATAAACCATTTCAACTTTTCTTCGACGGTGGGTATGTGTCACTTGATGAACCAGAACCTTCATACCGGTTCTTTCTCCCGGATCATCTTGGTAGTATAAGAGCTGTGGCGGATACGAACGGTCAGCTCCTTCAGTCAAATCATTACTATCCTTATGGCATGCTTATGGGTGAGAGTAGTGGAGGCGATTTACAGAACCGTAAATTCGGAGGAAAGGAACTGGACAGGGAAGGAGGCCTGGATCTCTATGATCAGGAAGCGCGGCTTTACGACTCTGCGATCGGTCGGTTTCTGCGCCCAGATGACTCAGCCGAAAAATACTATTCGAAATCACCATATTCCTACTGTGGCGGCGACCCTGTGAACTGTATTGACCCGACCGGCTGTGTTATCGAGGGCGTGACCAAAAAGGATGCTGCAATGGCTGTTGGAGACTTTAGAGCAATGTTTCCCGGCGAAGAATTTGCCAACTTCAGAAATCTGATTGTTCAATCAGGAAAGAAACAAAACGGCAAATCATTTGCACCAATATCATCCAACGCGCTCTCAACCGCCTTTTCTGGAATTACTCTAAACGAAGATCAGCAGGCGTTGGTTCAAATGGTAGTCAACACGATTAATTCAGATGACGTGCACAAGGTGGAATACATAACTCCTGGAAAAGATATGTCGCGTTCATCTTTAAATGAAATTTTACCAAGGTTAAATTCATTGGGAATAACTTCGGAAATGGTGGCAAATTTGCCCGGCGGAAGTGCTCAATTCGTGATGGCCTTATGTGGAGAAGCTTCAAATACTCCTACGAAATCAGGTTCATTATCGATAATATTAAACACCACCAGTGGTTTTGTTACAAACCGTCCGGCAACATTAGGGCACGAAATTATCGGACACGGGCATGCACGGAGTTTAGGATATGCAGATCCTCAATCACAGCATGTTTTGCCAATTCAAGTTGAAAACCTTATTTTACGAAACATGGGGATTCCTTTATTTAGGAATGGGACAGATCATGCACCTCTGAATAAATTTATTCCTAATTATATGTCGCTTCCAAACTTTTGATGATGAAATATTTTACCATAATAGCATTCTTTGCCCTATGTTTTACCAGTATGATTTATTCTTCAGAATGTGATACAGGTAAATGCAGAAGAGAAATACAAAGGGATTCAGGTCGTAAATATTTATGCTATGAATTTGGCATTTCCAACATAGTTAAAGTATATATTGCCGATGGAGACACCATGTGTGATGTTTCAATTCTTGATGGTAAAGGAAATTGTGCTTCAACTACATGTCAGAAATCTCCTATTTTAAAATGGGGTTTCAATGAAATGGCAAATGAGATAGCAAAGTCTTCGATAAAAGAAGATAGCGTCTATAACTCAGTTTATTACAGGTTGTCAATCCTAAGAGACAGCACTCAGAACGTTGTATCGTCATCAACATTGCTAACTGACTATAGCGATGATGTTGAGAAAAAAATAAGCGAACTTAAGACTTTCATGGTTGAACAATGGATTCCAATTTTAAAAGAAAGCAATAGTATTCGCTAAATAGCACCGGGATTAAGAAACTGTTTAAATTTACTACGAAAAAAATGCTATAAATCATTCTTGTGGGTTTATTGAGGTCTTTTATGGTTGTTTTCACCGAGTCCCATCGGTCACATAGCCCGCTATGCTCCCTCTTCCACTCGTAAAAACACCTCATAAAATCCTCTCAATTAATCCCACAACTAAATTTAAACAGTTTCTAAGAGTATATTCATCAGCCGATAGTGGTTGCTTTTCTGTGAGCTTCTGCAAGAAGATAAGGTCGGGGACAACATCAGTTCGGTTGTTGTTGATGTATTAAATGGATATAAGATGACGTGTTGTTTTAATACTGTGCCGAGTCTTGCATTTCAGTCAATAATGAGAAATAATCCGGGTGGGAAGTACCTGAGGAAATAGTTTGGGGCGTTACTTATGGTATAACAATTTAATAGATTAGAGTCATGAAATGGGACATAGGCAAATACAAGAGCTATATCTTAGCCTTACGTTTTGAAATTATCGG
>JAIDXA010000162.1 GCA_029058705.1 Paramuribaculum sp.
TACAACAACCATGAGGCTCGCCGCGACCGCCGTCTCCTTCTTAACAAAAAGGAGATCGCCAAGTTGTCGAAATGTGGGAAGGAAACGGGTATGACAATCGTGCCGCTCCGTATCTTTATAAATGAGCGGGGGCTGGCAAAAATGGTTATCGGGATTGGCCGTGGGAAAAAAGAATATGACAAGCGCCAATCTATCAAAGAACGTGAAGACAAACGGGCAATGGCTCGGATGTTTGAAAAATAACCGTTTTTTGTGCGTGTCAGATAGAGCGGGCCTGGATCTTAGTAGTTTGTGTATTCTTCTTCGTAATGCAGGTCTTTGTAGTGGCGCGGAGCGTCGAGTGGACCTCGTGATATGATGGATTTTATAGTGTCGGTGACTCTTTTCTGTTGTATGTCCGAAGCTCCGGTGTTGAATGTGCGAACGAAGCCGTTCTGATCAACTACTACGGTTGCCGGATAATAAGACTCACGCGGAAGCCATGATGTCAGAGTTGAATCTGCTGCGATATGTGCCCATTTGAAGTTGCGGCTCTTCATTATTTTCTTTACTGTCGACGGAGATTCTACATTCACTCCGATGAAATTGCATTGAGGAAAAGAGTCCTGAAGGGATGAGAGCCATGGGATCTCGGACATGCAGGGAGGACATGTCGAAAACCAGAAGTTGAACACTGTTATCCGTCCGAGAAGATCTTTATTGGTCCAATGGTTTCCTTTGGAATCGACGATGTCTATCTGAGGCAGTGTTGTGGGTCGATGCCATTCGGTTTTTAGATTGCCGGGCGATCCCCAGAGTAATGTGTGCATATATTCGAAGAGTTCATCTTTTGTCCAGTCGGATTTTGTGGAAGCTGTCATCGGACGATGGGCATCGAAATAGATTCCCGGCGGAATCTGTCGGCCTGTCGTGGCGACAGACGTGTTGCGGTTTGACGAGCATGAGCATATGGCAGTACATACAGAGACGGCCAGAAGCGAGATGAAGAACAGATGTTTCATATTGAATATAATTTATAGTTGCTTATTCCGGGGCTGTCAGAATCAGTACGGTTTTGGCGGAGGCTGTGCGCGTAGCCCAGATTCTGTTTGTCCCTCCTTGTTTCAGTTTGAGCTTTTTAAATAGCTCTTCCGGCTTCATCGGGAAGTTACGAGTTGAAATATCTGCTTTTCCGCAAATTTTCCTGAGGGTTGTGATGTCGTTCTTGTTCATTGAGAAGACACCGGCTATTCTATGGCGTGTGCCTGGGAAATGCACAACCATATTGTCGGATATGTACAGATGGCTGCTTTGCGCGATTTTGTTCAGTCCGAAACGTGTTGACAGTATGTTGAATGGTGCGGCTTTGAAAACTGATGGGAACGGTTCATGAAGCCATTGTCCGACTTGCGGATCCGAAAAGCTGGCGCGCGACGACGCTTCTTCGTCGAATGTGAAATGGAACGAGTCAATGGTGTGGCAATCTGTGATTGTGGCTGAAGTTATTGATAATGACGCTTCAGGAGTGTTGCGATCACATATGACGACGAGTTCCTTGCATTCGTGCCTGTCTCCCACGGCTATTATCCGGCTCACCTTTGAGAGCTCGCTTAATGTATGCTTGATGTCCAGCATTGGAGATGCCTTGATTATGATTTTAGGTGCGACTGCCAGCATACGTGACAGGTGCGTGGTTACATCGGGAGTGCAATCGGCAAGCGCAAAGAGCCGCCGTCCGTAGGCTCCGCGCCTGGCCGGATCAATGAATATCGCATCAAAGCAGTCGGGGGGACAGCTGGTGAGAAATTCTGTGCTGTCGGTGTTGTGTACGGCTATATTGCGTAGTCCAAGCAGGGTGGCGTTATGAGCTGCACTGGCGGCTGTGGCAGGGTTTATCTCCAGGGCTGTTACGCTGGCTGCCATGCGAGCGATATGGAAAGAGTCGATACCGAGTCCGCATGTCATGTCGAGAATTTTCCCGCCGGGAGGGCAGAGGCTCGCATGAAAGTGCGCCAGGGCATCCGAGGTTGCCTGTTCGGATGAAAGTACGGATGGAAACAGGAATCGGGGAGCTGCAGAAAGTGTTTCGTTGAGTTTTTTGGAGACGCGTTGTCGGCATTCTATCTGGTCAATGACAATTTTCGGCACTGCTGCACCTTGGGAAGCAAGCCGCAGGCGGATTACGTCTTCCGAGGCCAGACGTTCGATGTCAGCCCACTGTTCCTCAGTCAGATTGATGGTTTCCATTCTTGAAAAATTTCTGCAAGTTAATAAATAAAAATTATTTATGCAAGCGCTTGATGCATTTCCATGCAAGCCGAGATGAATGAGGACGGAAAAAGGAATGGTGTCGGATTCTCAGTCAGAAGGGGAAGATCGGGGACAGAAACAGCTTTGGCATGGAATTTGTTATTATGAGAGTTGATTAGTAAATTTGCAATGAACAGAATTCTCCCCTGATGATAAAACTGCCCCAACTTCAACTTATGTCCGAGCGGATTGTTGACGCAATTCGTGAATCGAAATATTCAGAAGCGTTTTCAGAGCTGGCTGCCATGGCGGAAGCAACTTCGTCGCCGTGGACGATACGAAATGAAATAACGAGACTCCGTGAAAGTTTCGGCTTTCTTCGCGATTATGCTGTCAATGGAGCTGAAGATCCGGAACGGAACGATATTCTGGCCGAGATCAAAGCTGGCATAATTACTCAAACCGAGGCTATTATGCGGCTTTCTATGGCTGAAGAGTCGCCTAAGATCTATTTTGGGAATCTTCGCTATGAGAAACTCCAGCCAGACTCGTCTATCCCCGGTCTTCTCAGTGCGTTTCGGCAGATGAATTCCGATTTAAGCATTATGGCATTCACCTCATCTTCTGCCTTTGCATCAGATGGTGAATTGAAAAAAGACAAAGCGCTTCAGATGGAGATGGCCCGTCGGATATTCAACCTGATCTGGACTACATTCCCTTTGAAATCGGATGATTGTGACGCGATTCGTGCAACGTTATCGGATGATTCGATCAGGAATGAGTTCCGTGTGCTTTTTTTAAACGCTGTAATGCTTGGTGGACTTGAGTTCTATGATGAGCGGAGGCTTGTTCTTCTTGCCGAATCTTATTTGTCGGGGTCGGGTGAACTTGAGCTCCATGCGCTGGTGGGGCTGGTGATCTCTCTATGGGTTCAGCGGGAATCCCTTTCCGGAAAGGCGCTTAAAAATGTGATGGGATCGATCCGCGAGAAAAAAGGATGGGGCGAAGATCTGAAAATGATTTTTCTGAATCTTGTGCGAACCCGCGACACTGACCGCATTACCCGCACATTGAATGAAGAGGTGATTCCTGGGATGATGAAACTCAGGCCGGAAATTTTCCGGAAATTCTCCGGAAAAGATCTGTCTGACGAATTGGATGCAGGAGAAATGAATCCGGAATGGGAATCTTTGCTTGAGAGCTCCGGTATTGCAGACAAACTGAAAGAGCTTAATGACCTTCAGTCTGAGGGTGGTGATGTTATGCATTCGACTTTTGCCGGATTAAAGGGATTTCCGTTTTTCCATCACGTGGCAAACTGGTTTCTTCCATTTTTTACAGAGCAGCCGGATGTAAGCAATGTCCTTGCTGAGTCGGCTGATGACCTTGGCGAATTGATCGCTATGATGCCGATGATATGCGACAATGACAAGTATTCATTGGTTTTGTCTCTGAGCCAGATGCCTCCAGCGAACCGCAGGATGATGATCGAACAGTTCAAGATTCAGAATGTCAATCTTTCGGAATTGCGTAATTCACTCCTTAACCCTGATATAGTAAGCCGAGGAAACAGGGCGAATGATATTATACATGATTATTACCGTTTCTTTACGCTTTTCCGCCGGAAATCGGAATTCCACAATCCGTTTTCAACTCCGATCAATCTTGCGGCCGTAGGATTGCTTGCCCCGGATCTGGTTGATATGGATGCGTTGCAGGCTGTAGGGGAGTTTTATTTCAAACGCGGCTACTATTCCGAAGCGCTTGAAGTTTTCCGTCTTCTTTTGTCTGACGACGGAGTCTCTGCCTCATTATGCCAAAAAGCAGGATATTGTGAGCAGCAGCTGGGAAATATAGAGGGCGCGCTCGAGCTTTACAGACGCAGCGAATTGCTTTCGTCTCCAGGAGCCTGGCTCAGACGGCGCATTGCCTATTGCCTTAGGATGCTCGGGCAACATAAGGAGGCTGCCGGATATTATAAGGAACTCTCGGAAGAAAAACCGCAGGATCTCGGGCTGGCGCTTAATCTCGGACATTGCTATCTGGCACTCGGACTGTTCCAGGATGCGTTGCAATGCTATTTTAAAGTAGAATACCTCGATGAGAATGGGACGAGAGCATTACGCCCGATCGCATGGTGTTCTTTTGTCGAAGGCGACTATGAGCGTTCTGAAAAATATTATGACAGGATTCTGGCGGGTGAACCAACATCGACTGATTATCTGAATGCCGGCCATCTTCAGCTTGCCGAAAAAAAATTCAGTCAGGCGGTGAATTTCTATTCAGCCTATCTCCGGTCGGTCAATGGAGATGCCGGAAAGCTCTATGAAGCGGTAGCCGCCGATAAGGAGTTTCTTGACAAAGCCGGAATTGATCCGCTTATAATTTCGCTGGTTCTTGATAAGGCCGTGTATCCATCTGCTGAATAGAAGCCGAAGGCTAATGTATGTTACATTATATTAATAAAAAAGTCCAATGAATCCGTTATTAAAAAAATTCAATACACCTCTCTCGACAGTCCCGTTTTCTGAAATCCGCAATGAACATTATCTTCCGGCAATAAAGAAGGGCATTGCCAGGGCTCTTGAAGAGGTTGACCTTATTGCAGACAACGAAGAGTTGCCGACTTTTGAAAACACTATTGTCGCTCTTGAAAAAGCCGGCTCTGATCTTGAACGTTCCCTGAATGTTTTCTTCCCTCTTCTTTCCGCCAATGCCGATGACGAAATGATGGGTATCTCGCTGGAGGTATCTCCTCTGCTCAGTGAATATTCATCGGCGATTTCGCTCAACCGAAAGTTATGGGAACGAATCCGCATAGTCTATGATATGAGAGATTCCCTAAATCTTGACGTTGAAGATTCGACTCTTCTGAAAGAGACTTACGACAGTTTCGCCCGCAGTGGGGCTCTTCTTGAAGGAGAGTCCCGCGAGGAGTTCAAACGCATAAAAACGAGGATTGGTGAGCTGACGACGCTTTTCGGCCAGAATGTTCTTCGTGAATTGAACACATACGAGATATACCTGACGAAAGAGGATCTTGACGGGCTGACGGACGACCTTATTGAAGAGGCTGCTCATGCTGCAGCGGCAAAGGGTCGTGACGGTGAATATCTCTTTACGCTTGCCCAGCCGACCTATGTGGCGTTTATGAAGTATTCTTCCAGGCGCGATCTGCGTGAGCGGATGTACCGATTGTATACTGGACGGAACATGTCAGGTGAATACTCAAATATCGGCATTGTCAAAGAACTTACAGAACTTCGTGCCTCACTTGCCGTTTTACTTGGCCGTCAGACCTATGCTCACTTCTCTCTTGAGCCTACAATGGCCGGATCTCCCGGTCGGGTCATGGAACTTCTATGTTCGCTTCGTGACGCTTATAGTTCTGCCGGACTGTCAGAGCTGGAAGAGTTGCGACAGTTCGCTTCGCAACTTGAAGGAGAGCCGGTCGATATTACCCCCTGGGATTACAGCTATTATGCAACAAAGCTGCGTAAGGCAAAATTTGATTACAATGAGGAGGAGTTGCGTCCGTATTTTAAACTTGACAATGTTGTTTCGGGAGTTTTTGGCCTTGCAACCCGCCTGTATGGACTGACATTTTCCGAACGTACGGATCTGGATCTCTACCATCCGGATGTTCGAGCCTATGAAGTTTCTGATTCAGACGGAAGCTATATCGGAGTAATATATACGGATTTCTTCCCTCGCGAAAGCAAGCAGTCGGGAGCGTGGATGACCGAATTCAAACCTCAGTGGATCGAGCCGACCGGAGAAAATTCACGGCCGCATATCTCTATTGTAATGAATTTCACAAAGCCGACTCCGACGAAGCCGTCATTGCTGACACCCGGTGAGGTCAGGACTTTCCTTCATGAATTTGGACACGCTCTTCACGGGCTTCTGTCCCAGACGAAATATGCGTCACTTTCTGGAACAAATGTGCGGCGGGATTTTGTTGAGTTGCCGTCTCAGTTTAACGAAAACTTCTTGACGTGCAGGGAGTTCCTGAATGAGTTTGCTGTGCATTTTGAAACAGGCGATCCGATTCCGTCAGAGTTGGTTGACAGGTTGACGGTATCCGGACAGTTCGGCGCCGCCTACGCTTGCATGCGGCAGCTATATTTCGGATTCCTTGATATGGCATGGCATTCAATAACATCACCGGTAGAAGATGTGGCTCGTTTTGAGTTTGAATCGACAAAGAGTGTCCGAGTGTTTGAGCCAATAGAAGGTTCACTCGTATCGCCTCAGTTCAGTCATATTTTTGCCGGAGGTTATGCCGCCGGCTATTACAGTTACAAGTGGTCTGAAGTTCTTGATGCTGATGCTTTTGATAAATTCCGTAGCGAAGGAATTTTCAATCAGGCAGTGGCGTCATCGTTCCGCAGCAACATACTTGAACGTGGGGGAACTGAGAGTCCAGCCGTTCTTTATCATCGTTTCCGCGGCCAGGAGCCTTCGATAGACGCGTTGCTGCGGCGTGACGGAATCGTTGGCTGAAAAGGTTAGGTTATGCACAATTGGCTATGAGCGCTGTTGCACGGGGTCGGTGATCCCGACGCGACAGCGCTTTTTTCATACTGGCTTCAAGCCTATATGGATTTAATGCGATTGAATGAGATTCGATTGCGAATAGGGGGGGCGAGGAAATGAAAGTTGCAATCAGGCAGGCTTCTAAACGCGGGAGGCAGGCCAAATGTGGCCTGCCTCCTGTATCTGTTATATCCGAATTTGTCGGGAATTATTTTTTGCGACGATTTCCGTAGCGGCTCATGAACTTGTCTACGCGGCCTGCGGTGTCGACGAGTTTCTGCTTGCCGGTGAAGAAGGGGTGAGATGAGCTGGTGATTTCAAGTTTTACCAAAGGATAGGTCACTCCGTCGATGTCAATTGTTTCTTTTGTCGCAATTGTTGAACGGGTAATGAAGATTTCTTCATTAGACATATCTTTGAACACAACTTCGCGGTAGTTGGAGGGATGAATATCTTTTTTCATTTTGAAAAACGGTTAGTCTGCTATTATTCAATTTGTTAAATCTTCGCTGGTAAGGCGATTGTCTGTAATGGCTTGCAAAATTAACGATTATTGCTGTAATTGCCAAATATTTATCGGCTAATTTTAAGGCTGTA
>JAIDXA010000163.1 GCA_029058705.1 Paramuribaculum sp.
GTTTATTTCATCAAGTCGGTAACGTAGGGCAGGAGGGCAAGGTGACGGGCACGCTTGACGGCCTGGGCTACACGGCGCTGGAATTTCAATGAAGTGCCGGTGATGCGACGGGGAAGGATTTTGCCCTGTTCGTTGAGGAATTTCTTGAGGAATTCGGGATCCTTGTAATCGACATATTTGATGCCGCTGCGTTTGAAACGGCAATACTTTTTCTTTTTGACATCAACTGACATCGGAGTCAGGTAGCGGATTTCTGATTGTGTCTGTGCCATTGTTTAGCCCTCCTTTACTTCAGTTTCAACTTCAACTTTAACTGTTTCGCTTTTTGCACCCTTGAGGCTGCGGCGCTTTTCAGCGTATTCTGCAGCGTATTTGTCAAGACGGAATGTCAGGAAGCGCAGAACGCGTTCGTCGCGACGATAGGCGGTGTCGAGTTTTTTGATGATTGTCGGTTCGCCTTCGAATTCAATGAGGGTGTAGAAGCCGGTGGACTTCTTCTGGATGGGGTAGGCGAGTTTGCGGAGACCCCAATTTTCGGTGTTCACGATGTTCGCGCCGTTGTCGGTGAGAACAGTGCTGAACTTTTCTACCGCTTCCTTCATCTGGGCATCAGACAAAACGGGAGTTAAAATGAAAACGGTTTCGTACTTCATGTTTTGTTAGTGATTTGATTTGTAAATACTTGCGCATTTCCTATATGGAATAGCGCTGCAAAGTTACAAAAAAATGCTTGATCTTGCAAATGTCAGTCCGTTGATTTTCTGATGACAGGGGCGTTGTCTGTTCAGTTCAGGACAAGCCCGGGAAGTCGGTCATTGGTTGTTGGCGCAGTGTATGCGCGGGCAAACTGCCGGAGAAGACGGAGCGTGTGTTCTTTGGGTTGCGCCGTTGCACGTGTCGATGTTGGCTTCTGCACGGAGACACTGGTGGAATTTTTTTGAGTAGAAATTTTGAGCATAGGCATCTTTTTTTGTGAGGACGAATGGATTTGCTGGCCGCGGTTTCTGACGGAGAAATGGCAGGAACGGATTCCGACCCGTCGGAAGCTTTCGCTGCTCATTGTTAATAACGCTTCTGTCATGTCGTTTAGTGTGTAGGCATGCGTTTTTTTATTTTTGTTGACCCGGGATTCAGGTTGCAGGAAAACCGGTGGCGTAACGGCATGTTTTGATGGATTGTTCTCCGGATTCTGTTAAAAATGCTTTGCCCATGTGTTAATTAATGAAGATTTATAGGGTCGCTTCTTGCCAATGGCGAAAAAAAACACTAATTTTGCAATACGTGATTCTTATGACTGCCGGCAAACACCCCCGGAGTCGATAAAATTTTTCAGACAATCATATTTCGTCAAACCGTATAAATCTTACCGCCTATAGATTCTACTGCTACTCTAATTTTATTTGACTACAGTAATGCTAAACACTACAAAGCTCACCGACGACCAGTTGGTGGCCGCATATGCTAAAGGCGAGAATCAAGCTTTCGACATACTTCTCAAACGTCATCAGACGCGTGTGTTCTCCTATATCTATTCGATTGTGAAGAACCGCGACGTTGCCGACGATCTTTTCCAGGAAACTTTCGTCAAGGCAATAACGACGATAAAACAGGGGCGTTATTCTGAGTCCGGAAAGTTCGCGGCCTGGATTTCCAGAATAGCGCACAATCTCATTATCGATTACTACCGTCAGGAGAAGAGTGAAAACACATTGTCTGCCGATAGTGACGGCGTTGACGTGCTTAACCGGCGGGAGTTCTCCGACACCAACATCGAGGAAGTGCTTGTCAACGAGCAGATCCACACTGATGTCAGGCGTATAATCGACGCGCTTCCGGAGAATCAGCGGGAGGTGTTGATGATGCGTTATTACAGGGATATGTCGTTCAAGGAGATTGCCGAGGCCACCCAGGTAAGCATTAACACAGCACTTGGGCGGATGCGCTATGCCATTCTCAATATGAGGCGGATTGCCGACGAAAACAAAATTGTTCTGACATTCTGATCCTGTCTCGTCCCCCGGATTCGTGAAGAAAGACATATGCTGACAGGCGCGGCCCCGGGGGGGGCCGCGGGCGGGCCGGGGCGGGGGGAACGGATAAAAAAAAGAGCTGGGGGATCGTAAAAAAAAACAGCAGGCCACGCCCCCCAGGCA
>JAIDXA010000164.1 GCA_029058705.1 Paramuribaculum sp.
CTGTAGCCCGCATACGAGATCTGTTTCTTGATGTTGGCGATGATCTCGCCTGCGCGGTGGCTCACATGGCTGTTGACTGCATTGTAGTCAATTCCGTTGAGTGGAGTCATGTTGGTGAGGTTGCCCGATGCGTTCCCGTTTTCTCGTTTGATCTCTTCTGCACGCTCTTCAAGAAACTTAAGCGTCATGATATCGCGCGTGATGTTGCGCGAGCCCATAGGAAGAGTGGCCATATATTGCAGATGCCCGTTCTTGTAGATCGAGACGGCTGTCGTTTCTGCTCCGAAGTCGACAAGCATACATCCGAGAAGTTTCTCTTCTCCCGAAAGCACCAGATCGCCCAATGCCAGATGGCGCACCTCATATCCGCCGATCTCAAGATGGAGCTTGTCCTTAAACAGTATGTCGATGTTGCGCTTCGATGGCAGCCGGCATGTCACAAGATTGGCCGAGAACCTGACTGTGCGTCCGACAGTTCCCTTCGGACGGGCAACCACTCTATTGTCAACCACATATTCCCGTGTCTCCACGGAATAGAGGTCGCGGTCGGGAAGCGGTGCTTTCGAGGCCTCCAGACGGAGCGACTTCAGAATCTCGTCGGTGATTTCCATCTCTTCAGGCAGATTCCTTTCGACGTCGCGGCGCATCGAACAGCACGAACGCCCGCCCAGCGCGACATAAACCCGTTCGATCTTGCTTGGTGCGACTCGGTTCTCGATCTTTCGGATTATACGGGCCGCAAGCTGCGAGGTCTCTTCGACATTGCTGACTGCTCCGTAGCGGACCCAGTCGAGCATCGGTTCCTCCTCGACTGCCTTGACCGTCAGAATGCCCGACGTTGAGAATGTGCCGAGAGCTCCTTTTATTTTGGAGCTGCCGATCTCAATGGCGATAATGTTTCTTTCTTCCATCTGGTTTATATTGTTTTGTTTTTCTTAGTTTCGTTAATCTTGGTGGTTGTACTGTCGGCTTTTGATCTGTCAGCGTGGCTCTCTTTCCGTTTCTTCGCCGCCGGAATCGGTTTTTCCGACTGGACTCCCGATGAAACGCCGTCATCAAGCTGTGCCGTCGACACCGTTGCCTCCTCGTCATTATGTTCCGCTATGATATATTCCGGCTTCTGTTCCCGGGCATTGCGGCGGATTCCGACTATCTGGCCCTTCCACTTGAGCGAGACCTCTTTGTAGAAATCCCACCCCTTCGAACTCATTACTTTGGAATAGAGCAGTTTCAGACGGTTGAACTTGTCGCTGAGATCGGTCGTGTCTCCGAGATTGATCACATGGCCGCGGATAACCGGAACAAGTAAAATCTCTTTGGCTGAATTCGCTTTGATCATTGTGATGGCCTCTCGCCACTCAGGATTGTTCTCTATGAAATCGACAACCGGAATCAGCGAGGTCGCCGGAAAGTCGGCCGAGAAATCACCCTGTACTACGGGGACATCCAGAAAATAGCCCGGTTGGGCGGCTATCCGTTTGCCCGCCCGGTTGATGTAGTAGGATTGCCCTGCCGAATCGAAAATCCTCGCAAATGGACGCATCGGCCAGACATCTATCAGAAGCTTGCCGCTTGTCAGTACATTGACCTCCACCCGTTCGATCTTGTCGAAACCCGACAGCTGATGTTCAAGTTCGTTGATGTCAATGTCCGACAGACGCGTCCTCCGCGCCTGTTCCGGCAGATCGCCAAGCTCGTTGGCCAGTTCCTGAGGTGTCACAAAATGGATATCTGCAGTGTCATGCACGGTTATAAGCACTCCCTCGCACATCCGCGACGATGAGGTCGACGTGGTGAAAAGCCACGCCACGACAAGATAGCCCGAAACAAGCAGTGTCAGTGCGGCGAAGAGCCAGGAGCGCATACGTGATGACAGTTTCATGATCTTTTCTCAGCAAGTTTTACTATTTCGGGAAGATAGTTGCAGATATCGCCGGCCCCGACGGTCAGAAGGACATCGAAACCGTCATTGTCGAGAGTGGCGACAAGATCTTCCTTGACAATGAGCCTTTTCTCCGGCGAGGTGATTTCGTTGAACACAATCTCCGAGCTGACTCCCGGTATCGGAAGCTCACGCGCTGGATAGATGTCGAGCAGAACGACTTTGTCGGCCGCCGAAAGGGCTTTTGCGAACTGCGGTGCGAAGTCGCGCGTACGGCTGTAGAGGTGTGGCTGGAACGCGACGGTGAGTTTGCGCCCGGGGTAGAGTGCGCGCACTGATGCGATTGAATTTCGTAGCTCATCCGGATGATGGGCGTAGTCGTCGATGACAACCGGCCCTTTTTCAGGCTTGTAATGGAACTCGAAACGCCGTTTGGGACCCATGAAGGTGCCCATGGCCTCGCGGACAACCGCGTCGTTGAGTGTTCCCGTCGCCCACACTGCCGCAAGCGACGCCACTGCATTGGTGATGTTGATTTCAACAGGAACTCCAAGCGGGATGTCTTTGATGCGCCCTTCCGGGTGTATGAAGTCAAATATGATTGTTCCATTTCCATAGCGGATGTTTTCAGCATGAAAATTGCCGTGGTCGCGAGAATATGTGAATACTTTTACAGACTGGTCCGGACGCTCTGAAAGTTTTAGTCCGGTATGCTTTATCAAAACACCTCCGGGCTGGATTAGTTCTGTGAAATGTGCGAAACTTTCAAGATAGGCCTCTTCTGTTCCGTAGATGTCAAGATGATCCGGATCCGTCGAAGTGACTACCGCGACATACGGCCGAAGATGATGGAATGAACGGTCATACTCATCGGCTTCGACAACGCTGTAGTCCGACTTCTCGTCAAGCAGGAAATTGGTGTTGTAGTTGCGGAGAACCCCTCCCAGAAACGCGTTGCACCCTTCTGGCGAACAGTGAAGCAGATGCGCAGCCATGGACGATGTAGTCGTTTTGCCGTGAGTCCCCGAAAAACACAATGCCTTGCTCTGGCGTGTGACCAGGCCGAGCACAGCGGCGCGTTTCGTCACTTCAAAACCGTTGGCTCTGAACCAGGCGAGACCCGCATGTGAGTCGGGGACCGCCGGAGTGTAGACCACAAGTGTCTCTTCCGGGTTACGGAATGCTGCGGGAATCGCCTCCGCGCTGTCGTCAAACGAGATTTCAACACCTTCCCGCTCGAGCGCTGACGTGAGATCGGTCGGCGTACGGTCATAACCGCCGATGCGGTAGCCGCGCGACAGGAAATAACGTTCGAGAGCCGCCATTCCGATGCCCCCTGCTCCTATGAAATATATATTCTTCTTGATG
>JAIDXA010000165.1 GCA_029058705.1 Paramuribaculum sp.
TGTGGTGGGCGCGGATATGTGTTTAAGAGACTGGTACGGGTCCGTGGGGATGTCCGTTGATGTAGAGCGAGCACATACCGCAGATACCCTCGCGGCAGTCGGAATCGAAAACGACCGGCTCCTCATTCTGCTCAACGAGTTTCTGGTTGAGCATATCGAGCATTTCAAGGAACGAACTGCCTGTCGACACATTGTCGAGATGGTAATTGACGAACTGACCCTTTTCCTTAGGACCACGCTGACGCCAAATTTTCAGATTTACGCTTATTGTAGTTTCCATTGATGTCTTTTATTAAAAAGTGGTGAAGAAAAGGTTGTGATTACGACTTGTAGTTACGTGTCTGAACCTTGATTGCCTCATAGTTGAGGGGCTCTTTGAGAAGGATGGGCTTTTCGTTGTCGCCGGTATACTTCCAGCAGCTGACATACATGTAGTGTTCGTCGTCGCGGGCAGCCTCGCCGTCGGCAGTCTGATATTCTTCGCGGAAGTGAGCGCCACACGATTCGTTGCGGTGAAGCGCGTCAATCGCCATCATCTTGGCCATCACGAGGAAGTCTTCGAGACGGAGCGCCTTCTCAAGCTCTGTGTTGAGGTCGTTGGCGTCACCGACAATGCGGAGATCGCTGTAGAATTCCTTCTTGACCTCTTCGAGTTCGTCGAGAGCCTTGACAAGACTCTGGAGCGTACGGCCCATGCCGACAAGATCCCACATCACGTGGCCGAGTCTCTTATGGATTTCATCGGGGCTCTTGGTTCCCTTGATGTTCATAAGTTTCTCGATTCGCGCACGTACATCATTTTCCGCTTTGTCAAACTCGGGAGTATCTGTAGTGAAGTGGGGAACTTTGATCTGATCGCTCAGATAGTTCTGCATCGTATAGGGAAGCACGAAGTAACCGTCGGCAAGACCCTGCATCAGCGCAGAAGCACCGAGTCGGTTCGCGCCATGATCGGAGAAGTTGCATTCGCCGATAGCGAAGAGACCCTTGATCGAAGTCTGAAGTTCATAGTCGACCCAGATGCCGCCCATCGTGTAGTGGGAAGCGGGGAAGATCATCATCGGAGTCTCATAGGGATTGTCGTCAGAGATCATCTGATACATGTCGAAGAGGTTGCCGTAGCGGTCACGGACAACATCCGCGCCAAGACGCTCGATCGCATATTTGAAGTCGAGATAAACGGCGTTGCCGGTCCCCACACCGTAGCCTGCGTCGCAACGTTCCTTCGCGGCACGCGATGCGATGTCGCGGGGACAGAGGTTACCGAATGCGGGATAGCGGCGTTCGAGATAGAAGTCGCGGTCTTCGTCGGGGATATCGGTCGGACGCTTTTTGCCGGCACGGATAGCTTCGGCGTCCTCTTTCTTCTTGGGCACCCAGATGCGGCCGTCGTTACGGAGCGATTCGCTCATGAGCGTAAGCTTCGACTGGTCTTCGCCATGGACAGGGATACAGGTGGGATGGATCTGCGTGAACGCGAGGTTGGACAGATATGCGCCTTTCTTGAATGCCTGGATGGCGGCAGAACCGTTACATCCCATTGCGTTTGTCGAAAGGAAGAACGTGCGTCCGTAACCACCGGTGGCGAGCACGACTGCGTGAGCTGCATAACGTTCGAGTTCGCCGGTCACGAGGTTGCGCATGATGACACCGCGGCAACGGCCGTCGATCATTACAAGATCAAGCATTTCGCGACGGTTGAACGAGCGGACCTGACCCTTTTCAATCTGACGGTTGAGCGAAGCGTAGGCTCCGAGAAGAAGCTGCTGGCCGGTCTGTCCCTTGGCGTAGAACGTACGCGAAACCTGGGCGCCGCCAAACGAACGGTTGGCAAGCAGACCGCCGTATTCGCGGGCAAACGGAACACCCTGCTGGACACACTGGTCAATGATATTGTTTGAAACCTCTGCCAGACGGTAGACGTTGGCTTCGCGCGAACGGAAGTCGCCGCCCTTCACTGTATCGTAGAAAAGACGATAAACCGAGTCACCGTCGTTCTGATAGTCTTTGGCCGCGTTGATACCGCCCTGAGCCGCAATCGAGTGGGCACGACGAGGAGAATCCTGGATGCAGAAATTCCACACGTTGAAGCCAAGCTCCGCAAGAGTCGAAGCAGCCGAGGCTCCGGCCAGACCGGTACCTACAACAATAATGTCGAGGTTTCGCTTGTTGGCGGGGTTGACAAGCTTCTGGTGAGCTTTATAATTGGTCCATTTCTCAGCGATAGGACCTTCGGGGATTTTCGAATCGATCTGAAACTCCGGGAGTTTGGAGCTCTCGATGTCGGCGTAATCCTTCATGATGGGGGTAGAGTCGATCATACCCTTTACGTCTTCTAATTTGGCCATATCCTTGAGTTATTTGTTTGTTACGGTATCAGGTTCGTTAATGTTTTCAACAGCGGTTGTTTCTGTCACGATCTCTGCGTCTTCTGCAGCCACTTCAGACTGGGGAGCTGCCGGGCCGTTGAGAGAGAGCATCTGTTTGATCTGCATGGCCATGCCCTGAAGCTGGGCAACCGCATTGTTGGCGCCCTTCAAGTCGGGGCACTGCTTGTCGTAGGCGGCCACTATGGCATCAGCTTTTTCAACGAAAGCAGCGCCTGCGGTAGCAACATAGTCGCCCTGGGCCTGCTGGGCCTTCTGGCTGAGGGCCTGCATGGCAGCCTGATCGCCGGTTGCCTGTGCGGCTTCGAATTCAGCCTGAAGCGACGACATCTGCTTGGTCAGTCCGGCCTGGAAGTCTTCTACGAGAGCCTCCGCCTGCACGTTCCAGCTTTCAGCATACTGCTCCTGAAGAGTCACATCGGTCAGGAACGACTTATCGTTGGCTTTGACAGTGAAGACAACTGCCTGGGCAATGAACAGAAGAACAACGATCGAGCTCCACCAAAGGCTGATTTTCTTCAGACGGTTGATCCAGATGTCATTATTCCAGCCGCAAGACTGGAACATCGACCAGAAACCATGGTTCATGTGGAACCAAAGGGCAATAAAGCCGATGATGTAGACGATCGGAGTCCAGATCTGAGAGAATGCGATCTGAAGGAAGAGAGTTCCCATAGCGGGCTGAACAGGTACGCCGTCGAGCTGCGGAAGAACGCTGAGCTCGGCATGACGGAGTTCCTGCCACTGCATCTTCGCCCAGAACTGAATCAGATGGACAACGAGGAAAGCGACCACAACGAAACCGAGAACGAGCATGTTCTGCGATGACCATTCTACCTGAGGAGGCTTGGACACCACATTGTAGCGGTCATTGCCGCGCGCCTTACGGTTTTGCAACGTCAGCCAGATGGCATAGATAATGTGGATGATGAAAAGAGCCGCAAGGCCGGCCGAAGCGATCAACGCATACCAGTTGGCGCCCAGAAACTCACAGACGTCATTGTAGGCAGCGGGGTTGAACAGCGCTACTGCATTCATCACCGCATGGAAGGTTAAGAACAGGATAAGACAAGCTCCGGTAATTGACATCACGAGCTTCCTACCCACGGATGAACATGTTAACCACATAGCAGTTAGGGATTTAGTTTTGATATAAAATTAAGTTACAAGTTTCTTGCAGGTTATTATCTGCAAAATTAAGCTAAATTAACCATTCCCGCAAATTTATTTTTCCCATGCCCGGATATTGTAATCGGGGCAAGACAGTTTCTGGAAACGGCATGATAAAACACGACTCCGG
>JAIDXA010000166.1 GCA_029058705.1 Paramuribaculum sp.
CCGATGAACGTGGCGGAACGACAGCCTCGATGTTCGCCGCCAAAGGGCTTAGAGGCGGAATGTGTGTGTTCACCGGACAGCACGACATCCATTCCACCCGCGAATATGCTGATCTTGCCGAAATGGAAGAGGCCTATCGCCTCATGCTCGAGATTATCAAACAGATACCAACTCTCAAATAGTTCTAAACATGAATCTGCGTATTTTCTTTCTCCTATTTTGCAGCCTACAATGTACCTGCTCCTTTGCAGAAATTCACACAAATAAATGGGATAAATTTGATGGTAAGTGGACAAATGACAGTATCTCGGAGTCTTCGATTTTTTCTATCTTAATTGACAAAGGAGAAAATGGAGAAGTTATGATGGATTTCTTTCTTCAAAGCACTGGCACTGGGGATAATATGATGCACCGATATCCTGTATACGCCCCGTTACATGAAGAAGGTGGCGAGTGTACGGACATTTTATGGGGTGGTCCATCTCTTGTGACATACAAAGATCTCGATGATGATGGAAATCTCAGTGTCTACCAGCGATATGAAAAAAGTAAAGAATGGTCATACGTTTTTCAACAGATTAGATCAAACGCTAATGGCGTGATTCTGTTTGAAGTCGAAACAAATGCATTCCCCTTGGATGATGATTATTCCATAAAGGCAAAAGTTGAGCATGAGCTTGGCTTGGTGACAGCTACAGCTGAGTATTGTATTTACCGGTTTGCATACGCTGCAATTCCTAAATCTCATAATCAAATTGAATTAATTTGCTTGGGATTATGCGGATACTATTATGGTAATGACCGGGATAGGAATTATGGCTTTGTAGGAGGCTTGTTTGACAATGGTAAAAAACTGAATGGTTATAGCAAAATAACGTTGAATCGTTGAATTTACCCTAAGCAGAACACCCTGCTAAAAACTCTGAAGTAACAAAAATTGAAATAGTTCGGAATATTTATGATTCGCATATTTTTATCCCTTTTGATTATTCTGGCTGTGGCGAGCGGGCATGCGCAGGGGCTTAGCTCAGGCACTAAGGCTTTGCGCGGGTTAGGTAGATCTTCAAATTCTTCAAGGCAAATTGTGCGACAGCTTGAGCAGCAGTCGCGCCGAGCCGAACAGACTGCACGCGCTGCCTCCGAGGCCGCGCGCGCTGCAACTGCTGCTGGCGCGTTGAAATTCAAATTAAAGCCATCGGGGTTACCAATAGCAGGTCTGAATCCCGACAAAGACGATGAAAAACAAAATTATCGCATCGCTCCGAGAATCATTACCCCTACAGTACACAAATTCAAGACTCCCCAAGAGATACAGGACGATCGGATAGCATCCCGGTACGACTCGATTAAAGCACTTGTCAATAGCGGTGTATACGTCCCGATACGATTCAGCTATTTTCAACTTGCAGACTATGCCATGCGCCACGATGACGAGCCTTTTGCCATCACTTGTCTTGAACGAGCACGAATCGACCGATTGACACCGGAGATTCTTGAATGGATTGGCCTCCGCTACAAGGCTTTGAGCCAGTTCATGCCCGAAATTTCAAGAGTGGTTGCCATTAGCGCTTATTACAAAATGATTGATGCAAAATTGAAAGGCACTGATTGCGCCTCTGCTCGCATGCAGCAAGGCGATACTCTGCTGATGGTCACCTCTGAATTCAACCCATCGCTCAATCCGCTTGTTGTGCTAAGTTGCTTCTACGATCCTTCAAAAGAGGTGATGCGATATAAGGAAGCTGCCGATTCGGTCATTGCCACCTACGACCAATGGAGCGATGCGTTCAAAGACATCTTTGCGAGCGATTTCTTAATCACATTAATTGACAACGGAGAGCACGCTGCTGCTCTTGATTATTTCGGCCGCGAACCACTGAAGACGTTTCCCGACACCCGGGCCGATTTCACACTTGACATGGCCGGCTGCGCTTACGCGGCACAAAACGACACTCTGTTTTTTGCATACCTTGATCAAGCATCAGTACTGGACTCGGTAGCCACAGAAGACTATTTGGGGCAGTTATACAAAGCTAGTTGGGATCAATACCTTGCCGACCCGTTGCAAATTGAATTAGCCGATTGGTTGATTTTATTGTCTCCAGTGCCGGCCAACAATGCTTTATTGCTGAGTCTCGGCGTGCTTGAGCGTATACAAGATTGTAACGAAACATCGTGGGAGTGGGCCGACATAGATGCCTATACCCCCGAACAATCCGCCGACCGCGAAGCAATCCTGCATATACTGGACAAAGGTTTGGCCGTTGATGATGGTCGTAGCCAAGCCGATGTAGTGGAATGGTGTCGATATTTCAAGGCCTATTTGCTCCTATCCGACCCGTCGACGCTTGCTGAGGGAAACGCCATACTTGAAGCACTGGCTATGTCAAACAATCCTGAACTGCGTTGTAATGCCATAATCCAGCTGGCATACATTGCCGCCCATGGCCTCGACAACCCCAAAGATGGGCTGAAAATCCTCAAAAAGAATATCAAACTGTTGGAAGATCCGGCTGTAGACAGTGGAATCCGTAGTACATGGTATGACTACATGGCCGCTCTTGCAACCCGCCTCGGGAAAACCAAAGACGCCGAAAAATTTAACAAGCTCAAAGAAAAAACAAACAATTCAAGATGAAAAAGCTGTTTTTAATACTCATTGTGCTATTTGTGTCGGCAATATCGATTAATGCGCAAACAACCCCCTCTAATGCAGATGCCAAAAGGGCCTGGGGCATAGCGCAAATGTACATCGAAGAAGAGTCACCTGAATTGGCTATAACGGAACTCAAAAAAGTGGTTTACCATGAAAACTTTGCTCCTGCCTACCTAAAACTGGTTGAATTGTGCTATAAGTTTGGAGACGTGAAGCACATGGATATGGCTGAGGAATATTCCAAGAGTTTTATATCGCTGTGGCCTGATCGTGCTGACGAAATAAAAGACATCATCGCGTTGGGCGAAGCGCGGAGCAAACTAAGGAAAAAGAAATTCTATGAATCGTTGGTCGGAGACTGGCGTCATCCTAACTTCCAAATGGGTGAATGGTATGTTTGCTTTAAGATTCGTAAAAACGAAAATGGGAATGTATACGCAATCGTGCCCAAACAAATGTATGATTACGATTGGGTAACGGAATGGCAGGATGGAACGTTCATGCAATGGGAGGGTGATAACGGCGTGTATATCTACGAGGCTCAATATGCTCCGTATGACGGTTATCGAGTAAAAACCCCTACATCAGACGGAGATACTCATTGGGTGTACGTTTACCTGTATATCCCATTTGACCAGCCTGCATTGTCGGAGGGAAAGATTAAAGCGACATTTAGTACTAAGACAAGTGCCGGTAATAATAAATCATGGAAATCAGAACCGAGAGAGATCGAATTACTTAAAGATTAAATTGTAATGAACGATGAAAAGAAAAAGTTTCATATTATGCTTGATCCTCTTTGCTTGCACATTAGCAGCAAGCGCGGAAAAATGGCAGCTTCAGTGGCCTACATACAGCAATGAGCTAAAAAAGCAGGCTACGCTCGACAATGAACATGCCTACGTTGACCTTGCCATTTGTTATGGGTATGGTCTCGGAGTGAAACAGAATATCAAGAAGTGCGAAAAGATGTTTACCGATATGGGTCTTGATTTTAAGGCATACTATGCAAATGAATGTGCCTTGACATGGCCATACGCATCTTTCTGGTATGGCGTATTTCTGTGCGATAATGCAGACGAATATACTGCAAAACAGCTTAAATGGCTTGAATGGAGCGACCGTGCTCAAAAGGAGATTCCGGCAGATAGGGAAAGCATCAGATGGAAAGGACTCCGGTATATATTCGCTGCCGCTGAATGTGGCATGCTTTTTGACGCCATGATGTTTGCCGCCCGGACAGAGCGTAACAATCATAAAAAATCCAACTACAACAGAGACACCATGAGAGGCAAAGGATATAACGAAAGTGTGCCTTACGCATCCAATTTCGGTTATTACAAGGAATCAATGATGCTCTATCAGAAAGCTTGTGAGGCTGGTAATATGGACGCCATACTAGAGTTTGCACATTATCTCATAGATATGGTCGAAATGAGTGGTGGCCGATTTGAGGACAACCAAGACGAACTCGCTGTGTATTGGACTAAAACAGCTGCTGAAATGGGAAGCCCGGAGGCTCAATGGATTTATGGTAACATACATCGTGTCGGATGGTGGTCGCGAGTGCCGGAAAATATGGACAAGGCCATCGAATGGTATAAAAAATCCGCCGACAACGGCTATGCTCCCGCTATGGGATTTGCCGGCAAATACATACTGGCATCCTCTGCGCCCGACAAGGAGTCACTTGCCTTGAAGTATCTGCAAATGGGCGTGGAAAATAAAGATGGTGGGGCAGCTTGCGAATTAGGGAAATATTATAAAAACACTCATCCTGAGCTGGCGCTTAAAAACTTTCAGCTTGCAGGCGAGCAGAATCACCCCGAAGGCTTGTATGAATTAGGCAATGCTCTTTATGGCGGACTTGGAACGACTGCCGACCTGAAAGCAGCCGCACAGGCATACGAAACATGCGCGAATCTTGACTTAAATGATAAATTCGTAGGGCGTTGTGCTTTGAAGATTGCCGATATGTATGAAAACGGCAATGGCGTGTTCATGAATAAGGACAAAGCCTCAAACTATCGTTGGATTGCTGAGCAATACGGATTTAAATAACGTTCTTGTAATCAATAATATCAATCATGAGAAAAAAACTTATCAATGGGTTGGCGGCCCTCGCAATCGTGATTGGCGGCGGAACTGCCATCACGATGACGTCTATCGATGTCCACGCCTGTGATGACTGCAAAGTCAAGGGCAAAGAGCAACCGGAGCGTGTATGTGGTTCATGCAAGAAAAAGGGTATGTCGAAAACCGGCTCCGAATTTAAGAATGGCTACTGGCACGTCAACTACAAATGCGACCACTGCGGTCACACTACTGTATATAAAACCAAAAACATGTACGAGATATGAAACGTAAACTCCTCAGATGGTTAGCAGCCCTCGCAATCGTGATTGGCGGCGGAACCGCCATCGCGATGACATCTAACGATGCTCACGCCTGCACGAAGTGTGAAACCAAACCATCTGCTCGCAAGTGCGGTGAATGTGGTTCGTCTCGCCTGTTCGCTGGAAAAAGCTACACTGCATCTAATGGCAAACTTCGCACTGACTGGAATTGTAAGGGATGTTCGCATTCATTTACCACAGAGCTATGCAATGGAAAGGAAGTAGTCCTTGAAAATGAATAATTGAGATTAAGAAACTGTTTAAATTTACTACGAAAAAAATGTTATAACTCATTCTTGTGGGTTTATTGAGGTCTTTTATGGTTGTTTTCACCGAGTCTCATCAGTCACATAGCCCGCTATGCTCCCTCTTCCACTCGTAAAAACACCTCATAAAATCCTCTCAATTAATCCCACAACTAAATTTAAACAGTTTCTAAGAGAGTGTTTGAATTTAAACCAAATTAAACATTAAGTGGCACAGCCTCTTGTTGCAGTTCGCCCGGCATGGGCATAATCCAGCGGGTAGATGTCACCTGAGGGGAAGTTGAAACGGACGCACCATCCAACGCTTGCGGGATATGACGAGAAACGGCTACCGCGTTCAGAACTGCCGATAAACACGAAAACAGGAGATGAACACCTGCGGTCAGTGTTTACCTCCTGTCCGGTTATTACGGGTTGCGGCCTGTTCAGATACGGTCGAGGACTGTGCCGATCAGATCGTGGATAGCGGTTTTGTAGTTGGGTGTTGCGTCGTGGCGCATGCGGTTGGCTATGATCGAGCAGACGGTCATCGCTTTGTGGCCCATCAGGAGTGACAGACCCTGGAGCGGTGCGCTTTCCATTTCGTAGTTTGTCACTTTGCGGTCTGCGTAGCGGAATTCTTCGATCTTGCGGTTCAGGTCGGGGTTGGCAAGAGGGAGGCGCAGTTCGCGACCCTGGGGCCCGTAGAATCCTACGGCCGATATGGTGTTGCCCCTGACCATATCGTCGCGGCCGATCAGGTCAACAAGATGCGGGTCGGCATCGACGACATATGGTTTTGCCCAGAGGGGATTCCAGTTGACATCGTTGCAGAACGCTTTTTCGAATTCCAGGTCGGCGATCTCGTTGCGTCCTGCATAATAGTTCAGAACGCCGTCGAAACCGATGGCTTTTTGAGCTATGACGGGAGTGCCGAGTTTCAATTCAGGCTGCAGGGCTCCGGATGTTCCGATCCGGACCATGTGGAGCGTTCTGTGTTCCGGTTTGACTTCGCGGGTGTTGAAGTCAATGTTTGCGAGTGCGTCAAGTTCGTTGACAACGATGTCGATATTGTCAGGGCCGATGCCGTGGGAGAGACACATGATCGGTTTACCCTGATAAGTTCCGCCTATTGTGTGGAATTCGCGGCTTGACACTTCGAAATCGCGTGTGTCGAAAAATGAAGCTACCATGTCGACGCGTGATGGGTCGCCGACGAGGATGATGCGGTCTGTCAGTTGTTCGGGGAGCAGGTGGAGATGGAAAACTGAGCCGTCGGGGTTTATTATCAGCTCGCTTGGAGCTATGATTTTTGGATTCATGTTAGAGATGTTTTAAAGTTGGACTTGACTGTTATGTAGTGTCTGTTTATATATTCTATAACACTTCGGAGTTGCGTTGAGTTGGTGGTGGGGCTGTTATTTAAGGCGGTATTTGCCTCCTGGAAATGTCATTAAAAGGTTTTTGAATTCCATGTCGATCAGCAGGGCCATTACTTTTGAAACGGGTCGGTTCAGGGTGAATGCCAGTTGGGATATATGGGCTTCTCCTTGCGTCTGGAGGTAGTTGATGACGGTTTCTTCCTCGTCGGAGAGATCGGGGAATAGTGGCGGCTGAGTGTCGGTCCGGGACTGTGTCCTGCTCCAGTTCATTGCCTCGATGATGTCATCTGCGGTCTGGACAAGGGCAGCGCAGTGGTCGGCAATCAGCCGGTTGCATCCTTGCGAGAAGCGGTCGGATGTGCGGCCTGGCAGAGCGAAGACGTCGCGGTTATAGCCTGCGGCGAGTCTTGCTGTTATGAGCGCGCCTCCTTTGTTTGCCGATTCAACGACGAGAGTGGCGTCGGACAGAGCCGCAACAATCCGGTTTCGGGCTATAAAGTTGCCTTTGTGTACGGGATCCGAGCTTGAATACTCTGTTGCGAGTATGCCTTTCGAGCGCACTATCTCGGCGGCAAGAGAGCGGTGTTGGGCGGGATAGATCATGTTCAGTCCGTGGGCAAGCACTGCTGCTGTCGGGATTGAGTTCCGGAGGGCGTTTTTGTGGGCTGCGGCGTCAATTCCAAGAGCAAGTCCGGAAACAATTGTCAGCGGGTCGGCCATCTTTTCCTTGAGGTCGCGCAGCAGTGATTCGATGAAGCTGATTCCGTAGTTGGTCGCGTGGCGTGTTCCGACAATGGACAGCATGCGTCCTTTGTCGAGAGATGCATTGCCGAGGGTGAACAGCATCAGGGGAGCGTCTTCGGCTTCGAGCAGTCGTTTGGGATAGCCTGTTTCCGAGAAATAGAGCGTACGGATGGAGTTTGCTGTTATAAAGTCGGTTTCTCGTTTGGCTTTTTCTATCAGCGATTCCCTGTAGGTCCGGTCGAAAATCCGGTTGCTAAACCCCATCAGTGAGCTCAACTGCCGGTCTGTGGCGCGGAAGAATTCCTGCTCGGAGCCGGTATGAGCGAGCAGTTCGCGTGCGAGAGTCGGATTTATTCCTTTAAGAGAGGCGAAAGCAATCCGGTAGATGATTTCGGTTTCGTTGTGGGGCATGACTGGCGGGAGGGGTGGGTTTGGTTATTGACCGATGTGGCCGGCAAAGGCCTGTGCAAGAATGTCGCCACGTGTCAGCCGACCGTTTTCGGTGCAGACTACGGTGACGATGGCTGTTGTGGCCAGACGTTTGTCGGGGAGTGCGTAGATGTCTTGCTGAAAGATGAATCTGGCGCCGTCGCGGTGCAGGTTTATGCAACTCAGGAATTCCTGTCCGAGTCCAAGGGGCTGCAGGTATTCAATGGTTACTGAGCGCAGAACCGGATCGACTCCACGCATGTGCATTTCTGCGAAAGAGAATCCTGCGTGCCGGCAGAATTCGTGGCGGGTGTGTTCCATATAATGGAGATAGTTGGCATTGTTGACTATTCCCTGACAGTCCACTTCATAGTCGCGGACTCTCATTTTAAGTTTAAATGCATATTCTTTTTCCTTCATTATTGTCGTTGTTGCTTTTGGTTGTCAAATTTAATGAAAAACTTTGTCATGCAAAAAAAATGCCCGACCTTTGTGGGAAATCAAAATAGATGTTGAAAGATATGAAAAAACAGTTTTTCCCGATTGGATTAGCCGTGCTCGGAATGTGTGGCTGTATCAGTTCGTGCAGCAGCGACAGCAAAATGAAAGCGATGATAGAGATGAGTGCGAAGAGCTGTCCGGTAGAGATTGCAAAGGATTTTACGATGGAGAGCATCAAGGATGACGGCACGTATGTAGTTTACCGTTATGTCTACACCGATTCGCTTTATGATCCGCTTGCCAATATGAAGGTTTACGGCCCCGAGAAGGTTAAGCAGACAAGTCTGCGCACGTTGCGTGACACTCCGGGCTCAAAAGAGTTTTTCCAGGAGGTGGCCAATGCGGGTCGAGGTTTCAAGTATGTCTACATAGGAATGCCTTCGGGCGACAGTTCGGCGCTTGTGATCGAGCCGGAAGAGGTTCAGGTTGTTGTCAGCGAGCAGGCGGCGAGCTGACGCCGAATTGGGTCAGTCCTCCGAGTAGTGGCGCAGGACGCGTCTGTAGGAGTTGAATATTTTCGATTTGGATACGAATCCGATGTAAACACCGTTGTCGACGACCGGGAGATTCCATGCTCCTGTGTCGTCGAAAACTTTCATGACATGTTCCATTGATGACTTCACGTCGATTTCGGCTGGAGGAGAGCTCATGAATGTTTCGACTTTTATGCGCCGGTACAGGTCGGTGCGGAACATAATGTTCCGGATTTCGTCGAGTATGACGACGCCGAGCAGTTTGCCGTCGGGGTCGAGGACCGGGAAGAGGTTTCTGCTTGACCGAGAGATGACGGTCACCATTTCGCGAAGATCCATTTTGGGGTGTACGGAAAGGAAGTCGGTTTCGATGACGTTGTCGATCTTAAGCAGAGTTAGGACTGCTTTGTCTTTGTGGTGGGTGATCAGTTCTCCACGTTGGGCGAGTCGCATGGCATAGATGCTGTATGGTTCGAAGAACTTGATTGTCAGATATGACAGAGCCGAGACAATGAGCAGCGGCAGAAAGAGGGTGTAGCCGCCGGTCAGTTCAGCTGTCAGGAAGATGCCCATCAGCGGGGCGTGCATGACTCCAGACATGACACCGGCCATTCCCATAAGGGCGAAATTCTTTACCGAGAGGTCGAGTCCGAATATGTTGTTCAGGGAGTAGGCGAAGACGAATCCGGCCATGCATCCGACAAAGAGCGATGGCGCGAACGTGCCTCCGACACCGCCTGCGCCGTTGGTGGCAGATGTGGCGAACGCTTTCGTAACGGTGACGGCGAGAATGAACATTATGATGAAAAGCGCAGACGAACGTTCGGAATAGAAGATCGAACCGTCGAGGATGTCTTCAGTGCTTCCGGACAGGAGTGAAATGATAGCGTCGTAACCTTCGCCATACAGAGGAGGGAACAGATAGACGAGTCCGGAAAGGATAACGGCGCCTATCGAGAAGCGCAGCCATACGTTCGAGACGCTGCGGAACATGTTTTCCATCATGTTCATGACACGGGTGAAGTAGAGGGAAGTCAGGCCACAGAAAACGCCGAGCAGGATTGTGTAGGGGATTCTTGATGTAAGGAATGGTTCGGTCTGGACGAAATAGAACTCCGCGTTATAGCCGGTGAATATGTATGCTGTGACGGCTCCGGTTATCGAAGCGACGAGCAGAGGCATTACCGATACGGTTGTCAGGTCGATCATCAGCACTTCGAGAGTGAACAGCATACCGGCTATCGGGGCCTTGAAGATGCCTGCGATTCCTGCGGCGGCCCCGCATCCGACGAGTATCATGAGGACACGCGGCGACATTCTGAACCATTGTCCGACCTGAGATCCGATAGCCGCACCGGTGAATACGATCGGGCCTTCGGCACCGACGGATCCTCCGAATCCGATGGTCACAGAACTGGCACACAGTGAAGTGAACATGTTGTGGCGTTTCAGCCGGCTTTTGTTCTGGGAAATAGCATAGAGGACGCGTGTCACGCCATGGGATATGTTGTCGCGGACAACGTAGCGGACATAGAGCAGGGTTATCAGCACACCGACGGCGGGGTAGACGATGTAGAGCAGTTGCCCGCTGCTGACAGTGAAGTTGCTTTTCAGTGTGTTTGAAATCAGGAATATAAGTCCTTTCAGGGCAAGTGCGGCGAATCCGCCGATTATGCCTACGATCAGAGCGAGGACAACGACAAAGGTTTTTTCCTTGATGTGTTGTTCGCGCCATTTTGAAAACCGGAGGAATGTGTCGCTCAGTCGTCCGGACGGGTGGTTTATAGTTGAAGTCTTAGGCATTCGTAAAGAGGATTGTTGTTTGGAGACTGTTCATATGCCTTTGCCGGAGAAAACGGTCCGGAAAGTGTAGAGCAATATTTTTATGTCGGAGAGCAGCGATATGTTCTGAAGGTATATCAGGTCGAATTTCATACGTTCGATCATCTGGTCGACAGTGGATGCGTAGCCGTATTTTACCATAGCGAGCGATGTTATTCCCGGGCGCATGCGGTGGAGCAATGCATGGGAAGGAGCGCGTTTCTCGATCTGTTCGACAAATTCCGGCCGTTCGGGACGCGGCCCGACGAGGGACATGTCGCCGCGGACAACATTGAGAAACTGAGGCAATTCGTCGAGACGGTATTTTCTGAGGAATTTTCCGAGAGGTGTTATACGGGAGTCGCCCGGTGACGACAGGCGGGGTTTTCCGTCGGCTTCCGCGTCGGCCACCATTGTCCGCAGTTTGAAAATGGTGAATGGCCGGCGGTGGAGTCCGACTCTTTTCTGTCGGAAAAAAGCGGGTCCCGGCGAATCGATTTTTACGGCTATGGCGAGCAAAGCAACCGGAATTGCAGTCAGAACCATCATAGACAGGCCGATTGCAAAGTCGAGGGCCCGTTTTGTGCAGAGAGTCGATGGCGGCAGGTGGGCGTGGGAAACGTCGATCAGCGGATCGGCAGTGAAACTGACGAGCCGCTGGTTCAGGAGGTAAGGCGGAAGCCGCCTGGCGTCGACAAAAATCGGACACTGGAAGGCATACAGCCTGTTGATTGTTTCCAGCGAGGCTTCCCATCCGTCGGGGTCGGGCAGAACGATGAACCGGGAAATTCCGCAGGCATTTACGGCATTTACCATATTGTCGATGCAGATGCCCCGGGAGTCGTCGCCTTCCGGGCGGATGTTGTCGGAATATATCCTCATGGCAGGCAGGAAGCCGAGGTGAGGCATTCGTGACGCCGAAAATTCACTGAAAGCTTCGGGGAAACGGCCACGTCCGACAATGGCTGTGGGGAATGATATTTTTCCTTTGGATATGCTTTTCTTTGTCAGAGATGTTATGATTGCGCGCGGCAGGTAGACGAGCATGAACAGAAGTCCGAAGACGGCGAGGAAGACGCGGTAGTCCTGGGCGCGGTCGTTGGTCAGGTCGTTGATCAGTGCGACGAAGATTATGACCAGAGTGCCTACAAGCGCGGTGGCGACGGTGGTCGTGAACTCGACTACACGTGATTTCGCGAAGAGGTTGGAGTAGTAGCCCGACATGTAGTAGACCACGAGCATCCCAAGCGGGAACAGGATCTGACCGGCAATGACCATTGGCGATCCGAGGAAATCGGTGAGCGAATAGTAGATTTTCGCGCCAGGCAGCAGAGCATAGCGAACCATGTTGAAGAGCAGCACCGCAACAGAGGTCGAGAGCCAGTCGGCCACGACATAGGAGGTCAATTTACGGTCATGCGGGTTCATTGGTCTGCTTCAGCGAGGGTTGACGAGGGTTTGATCACCCTCTTATTTGCGAATTATCTTAAAGGAAGCGTCGTCGGAAATCTTGATTATGGCGGAAGGGCGGCGTGGCTCAGTGTCGTCGCGCCGATAGATGGCGACATAGTCGACGGCATCGATGATTTCCTTCGGGATCTCGCCAAAGAAGCGCGGAGTCGGCTGCCCGCTTATGTTGGCAGAGGTGCTGACGAGGGGACGGCGCAGTCTGCGGCACAGTTCGCGGTTGAAAGGCTCGTCTGAGACTCTGAATCCGGCGCTTCCATCGGGCGCAAGCATGGAAGGGGCGATTCCAACCGGATGATCCACGATTATGGTCAGAGGGGTGACCGCTTCTTCAATCAGCTGGAATGCAATTTCCGGAAGCCCATCGGTGAACCGTTCGAGCTGGGCTGAATCAGCAACGAGCGAGATCATGGACTTGGCTTCGGCGCGGCGTTTCAGTTCAAAAATACGCCGGACCGCATTCTCGTTGGCCGCATCGCAGCCGATTCCCCAGACCGTGTCGGTGGGGTAGAGAATTATGCCTCCTTTTTTCAGGCAGTCGATGGCGGCATCAATGTCGGTTTTCAAAAATCTGGACATAAGTAACTTTGAGAGAGCGTTTGGGTTTAAGAGAGTGTTTGAATTTAAACCGTGTTAACAATAACTAGAATGAAAGGTATAAACTTCAAAATAATCCTGAGGCCTTTTTTGGCGAATTACGCCGAGTCTCATCGGTCACATAGCCCGCTATGCTCCCTCTTCAACTCGCGGAATTCGTTCAAAAATTCCCTCAGGCTTAATTTGATTTAAATCCAAACACACTCTAAGAGAGTATTTGAAAAGTCAAATCAAACCATTATCCAAAACGGGTTGGCCGGCACACTCATTATATGTGTCGGCAAAGATAAGGAAAGTTTCAAGGATGACAAAGAATTCTTTGCCGTATTTAGGCGGTTCGTGATAACGGCCCGAGTGCCGAAAGCGCCTTGCATCCGAACCGTTCTGACGAGCCGCCGGCCGTGCGGTTGGGACGGCTGATGGAAATTTGCTGACTGAAAACAGAATGTCAAAGTACTCTTTGCCGTATTTAGGGCGGTTCGTGATAACGGTCCGTCTGCGGTGTTGCTTACGGCACTCGGGCTCGGTCACGGACGAGAGTCCGCTCCCGTCGCCCTCGGCCTAAGCGCCTTGCATCCGGAGCGTTCTGACGAACCGCCGGCCGTGCCGGTGAGGGGCGCGGCTTTTTTTGGGCGCATACGGCGGCGCTCAGAAGAGGAATGCCCTCGCGGGCTTTGGGAACAGGGGGATATATGACGGGGAATCCGGCTGGGCGGCGGGAGGTATCTGGAGCGGGATGCCCTGCGGCGGCTGATCGGATTCGCGCGTCGGGGAGGTTTCTTCGTCGGGCGGGTCGGA
>JAIDXA010000167.1 GCA_029058705.1 Paramuribaculum sp.
ATAACGACGAACGGTTCGATTCTCCCTAAAGACGCTCTTAAGGAAGCGGCTAAGATTCTGATCTACCACTTCATGCTTTTCTCGGATGAGAAAATCACTCTTGAGACTTCGGAACAGGAAGAGAACGAAGAGTTTGACGAAGAAGTGCTCCACATGCGTCAACTTCTCAAATCCAAGCTCGTTGACATGGATCTTTCCGTTCGTGCGCTCAATTGCCTCAAGAGTGCAGAAGTCGAGACTTTGGGAGAACTTGTTGTTTTCAACAGAAACGATCTCCTGAAATTCCGCAATTTCGGCAAGAAGTCGCTTACTGAGCTCGATGAACTCCTCGCGAACCTCAACCTGTCGTTCGGAATGGATATTTCAAAATACAAATTAGACATAGAGTAAACAAATAACGATGAGACATAATAAAAAATTCAACCACCTCGGTCGTAAAAAAGCCCATCGCGATGCCCTCTTGGCTAACATGACAATCTCGTTGATCATGCACAAACGCATCTTCACAACGCTTGCCAAGGCCAAAGCTCTCCGCATCTACGCCGAGCCACTGATCAACCGAGCTAAAAACGACTCGATGGTTAACCGTCGTCTCGTGTTCAGCTACCTCCAGAACAAGGAAGCTGTCAACGAACTCTTCCGCGAGATCTCTAATAAGATTGCTGAACGTAACGGAGGATATACACGCATCCTCAAAACCGGCCATCGTCTTGGCGACAACGCTTCAATGTGTTTCATTGAGCTCGTTGATTACAATGAAAACATGCTCAAGGATAAAGGCGCGAAGAAAGAAGGGCGCACTCGCCGTTCACGTCGTTCGAAAACAACTGAAGCCGCTCAGGCTCCCGTAGCAGAAGCTCCCGCAGCCGAATAATATCCGGTTTTCAACCGATAATATTTTTCAGTGTGTCAGAATCTCAGATTCTGGCACACCTTTTTTTATTGCCAATTCTTGCGCGTGGATATTTTATTCAATTAACCAAACTTAATCATCTGAATCTTGCAATTGCTATATTTGTTTCGTAACTTTGTGGCTGATAACCGCCGATGTCTTAATCGACTCTAGGACCCGATATTGAGCGGTCGAGTCAGCGGTTTATTTATCTGAACTCAAAAAACATTTAATAAATAACCAACTTTTTAAGTCAAGACAATTATGAAAATTGAAAAAATCATTGGTCGTGAGGTTCTCGATTCACGTGGCAACCCCACTGTTGAAGTTGATGTAATCCTCGAATCAGGTGCTCGTGGCCGTGCGTCCGTACCCTCTGGCGCCTCTACCGGTGTCAACGAAGCCCTTGAGCTTCGTGATGGCGATAAAGCCCGTTATATGGGTAAAGGCGTGACAAAGGCAGTTGCTAATGTCAATGGCCCTATTGCTGACACTCTTGTCGGCATGAGCGCTCTTGATCAGATCAAGATCGACGAAACCATGATCGCTCTCGATGGAACTGAAACCAAAAGCAATCTTGGTGCAAATGCAGTTCTCGGCGTTTCTCTCGCTGTAGCAAAAGCTGCCGCAGACTATCTCGATCTTCCCCTTTACAAATACATCGGCGGCTGCAACTCCTACGTTCTTCCTGTTCCAATGATGAACATCATCAATGGCGGCGCACATTCAGACGCTCCCATCTGTTTCCAGGAATTCATGATCCGTCCTATCGGTGCTTGCTGCTTCAAGGAAGGTATCCGCATGGGTACAGAAGTGTTCCACAACCTCAAAAAAGTTCTCCACGACCGTAACCTCTCTACTGCTGTAGGCGACGAAGGCGGTTTCGCTCCTGCTCTCGATGGAACGGAAGATGCTCTCGATTGCATCATCAAGGCGATTGAACTTGCAGGTTATGTGCCCGGAAAAGATGTGACAATCGGTCTCGACTGTGCTTCTTCTGAATTCTATAAGGATGGCATCTACAACTATTCTCAGCTAAATAACGGTACTCCTAAGGAAGAAAACGGCAAGAAACTCACTCGTGAGGAACAGGCTAAATACCTCGAGGAGCTCATCACCAAATATCCCATCGACTCAATTGAAGACGGTATGGCTGAAGATGACTGGGAAGGCTGGAAGATCCTTACAGATCTTATCGGCAACCGCTGTCAGCTCGTAGGCGATGACCTCTTCGTGACAAATGTGAAATATCTCGAACGCGGTATCGCTGAAGGCTGTGCCAACTCGATTCTCGTTAAAGTAAACCAGATCGGTTCGCTCACTGAGACTCTCCGTGCTGTTGAACTCGCTCAGCGTAATGGCTACACTGCTGTCATCTCTCACCGTTCAGGCGAAACTGAAGATGCTACTATCGCCGATATCGCTGTCGCAACAAATGCTGGTCAGATCAAAACTGGTTCTGCGAGCCGCTCTGACCGTATGGCCAAATATAACCAGCTGCTCCGCATCCAGGAAGAGCTCGGCGCTGCTGCGCAGTATGGCTACGGCAAAAAAACAAAAATGCCCCAGGCGTAATCATTATCATACATTAAATACCAATAGCTTCGGAAACATCAAGAGCGGGATGGCCCTAAGGGTCTTCCCGCTTTTGAATTTCTGATTAGGTTCTTTTTTGTGTGCTGATTGTCTCGTGTGTGATTTTTGTGCTATTGTGTGCTGATGCGCTGTCGGTCAAAGTCGCCGGCATTCCGATAAATGGGGGCACTTGGTTATCGGGCAAGACGGATTACGCGGAAACCTGGAGTCCGGTTTCTTCTTAGGTAATCGCCAAACGACAGCGGATCAATCATAACCTTCTTTCCCTTCGATGAAGCGTGCAGTAGGTGGGGAGCGCCGTCAATCATCTTGATGATTCCAAGATGGGTGACATCCAGTCCTTGAATAGATGTGGTCAGGGCGACAATATCCCCTTCTGTCAGTTGTGCGGTTGAGAGATCCGTAGGCTTGATATATGGGTATTTGTGTGATCTATAGCCGATTTCGGCATTCTTCAGGCCGGCATAGTTGGCTGAATCCGCAAGGGCGGGGTATGCAGCGCGGTGTTGCGACATGTAGTCGAGAGTCTTGATTTTCGACATAGCCTTACCGATGCGTTCGGTGACTTCCTTTAAATTGCCGCGATGGCTGTTGTCTACAATCCAGTCGCTGACATAATGTAGTCGCGATGGGTAGCCATTCACCCTGCCTCCGCGGTAGCGCACGGATTCAAGATTGTTGACAAAATCATGCCACGAAGTCCGGCGTTCTTCTATTGTCATTGCCAGGGCGAGCGCTGTTTCGACGAATGTTGTGCAATCAAATTCTGATGTGTTGACTGTCAGCTGTTCAGGACTGCCTTCAAGTGTCCCGCCGACATAAGGCGTGTCTAAAAAATATTCGCCGGCCATGCATACGAGCGCTTGTCCCGATCTGATGCCCGATTTTTCCAGGTCAATTAATATGGATGTGATTTTGGCTGTATCGATAGTCTCGTTGTGGAATCTCACCTCGGCTGGAGTGACAGCAGATGCGGCAAGAACGGACAATGTTATAAATAAAGATGAGAGTAAATGTTTCATAGCGTTGATAATTTCTCCAAAATTACAAAAATTAATCTAATTCCGATTCTTTTTCCTGGAAACAGTTTCCCAAATCCGTATCGGTTCGTCGATCATAGGAAGATTTTTCTTGTTGTATTTTGCTGTCGAAATTTTTCTATGTTGTCTGAATAAATTGATAGACCTGAAGTGTGGGGT
>JAIDXA010000168.1 GCA_029058705.1 Paramuribaculum sp.
GCGGCAAGACCGGCGAAAAGATGGAACTCGGCGCATATGAATGCATTGAGGCTCCGTCGGTGACATCCTACAACCACCTCGGCAACAAACTCGCGACAATAGTAGGTTTCAATGTCGAAGGCGTAGACGTTCAGGTTGGCCGCGATGTCGCCATGCAGGTGGCTTCGATGAATCCTGTTGCTGTCGACCGCGACAGCGTGCCCCAGTCGGTTAAGGATTCGGAATATAATGTCGCTGTTGAGAAAACCAAAGAAGAACAGGTTAAACGTGCGGTTGAAGTGGCTCTCAAGAAGGCCGGCATCAATCCTAACCTCGTTGACTCGGAAGCCCACATCGAATCAAACATCGCCAAGGGCTGGCTCACTCAGGAAGAAGCTGACAAGGCTCGCGTGATCGCTAAGGAGACAGGCGAAGCCAAAGCTGCAAACCTCCCCGAGCAGATGATCAAAAACATCGCCGAAGGACGTCTTAACAAATTCTTCAAGGAATCTTGCCTGATGGAACAGGAATTCATCAAAGATGCAGAACTTACCATCGGCAAATATCTTGAAAAAGCTCAAAAAGGCTTGGTTGTCGTTGAGTTCAAACGTGTTAATCTTAACGAAGATTAATCGGCAGCTCAACCTCGCGTTTAAGCCATAACATAACTTTTTCGCTATATAAGGACACATCCGGATTCAATTCCGGGTGTGTCCTTTCTTTTAACCGTTCGGCGGAAAGGACGTGTCCCATTGCGGAATGATGAAAAATTGGGATGGTTTGCCGTGCGGATAGATGAATTGTCGGGGAGATTGATTATCTTTGTGGTGAAGAATCATAAGTCCCGTTTGGCCGGAAACGGTCAATGCCGTCGCGCGGTTGTGGGCGTCCGTATATAATTATAGAATGAAGAGAATAGTGACATGCCCTTGCTGCGGTCTGGAAGTGGCCGTACGCGACAGTCTTTCTGCCGAATGTCCGCGTTGTGGGTCGATGGTGTCCGCTTGCGAACCCCGTGTCCATGATTCAGCGGTCGTTCCGGTCATGCTGTGTCCGCTTGGCGGTGTTCCGGGAATTCGGGAGCGAGTCGAGCTGGACTATGGGACGCATACGATCGGGCGCCGTTCAGACCGTAGCGATGCGACAGTCCAGCTGGATGTCCATGATTTCTTCATGAGCAAACGTCATGCGATGGTCATTGTCGAGCGTGATTTCTCAAAAGGAACCGTCGTCACGGTTTGTGATGCCGGCAGTTCCAATGGTACGTTTATAAATGACCGAAGGCTTGGTTCAGGGGAGAGTGTGCGCGTTGCCGACGGTGACATGATGCGTCTGGGCAACACTCTGTTTCGTTTTTCAATAAGCCATGTGTGAGATTATGAACAAAGAGGAGTTTTTCAGCCGCTACAGATTTGACCCAGTCAGGGATCGGCTTGGTTCAGGCAGTTTCGGAACGGTCGTCAAGGCCTATGACACGCTGCAAGACCGTTGGGTGGCGTTGAAAATCTCGCCCGTCACATCTGAATCCATGAGATTGCGGCGGGAGGTTGAACTGGTGTCGGCGTTGTCTCCGCATCGGAATGTGGCTGTCTATGAGGAATGCGTGACATTTTCCGAGGCCGCTGGCGAAACAGATGTTGCTGTCCTGAGATATTATTCCGAAGGTTCGTTTGCGGATTTGCTTGAGCGCGGAACGCTCGCGCCTGACGACATGACAGATATACTGAGGCAGATTCTCGATGGCCTGATTTTTCTGCATGCCAACGGTGTTGTTCACCGCGATCTGAAACCGTCGAATATTCTTATGGCAAGGCGTCCTGACGGGCGCTATATCCCTAAAATCGCTGATTTCGGGATCAGTAAACAGTGTGGCGGTGTCGATGATACTGCCATCGCGGCCGTCAGTGTCGGCTATGCATCGCCAGAGCAGCTGTGCGGTCAGCCGCAGGGCTTTGGCTCTGATCTATGGAGCTATGGAGTGATTGTCTACAGGGCGATCGCCGGCTCGCTCCCGTTTGAGTCCGGGTCGCTTGACCCGAATTCAATGATGGGACGGGTGGAAATCATGAATAAAATAACTTCCGGACAGCTTCCGGATGCCTTGGTCCGGTTGCCGCAGCCATGGCAGTCGGTTGTAAAAGGCTGTCTTGTTGTCGATCCGTGTTCAAGGGCCGATGAAAAAACTCTTTCGGATCTTATCGGCTGTCCGGCGGAGGGCGAATGGATACAGAGTCTTCACAGACCCGTTTCCGCTCCTGTAAGGGAGTCGGCGCCGGTCCAACAGGCGTCACCGGCTGAGCGTACCGGTTCAAATACCATGCGATGGGTTATTGTAGCATTGTTGGTGGCGTTGTTGGGTGGACTTGTTGTCCTGCTGATGATTCAGCAAGGTCGCCGACCGGTTGCAACGCCCATGGCGACTCCAGTTTATCGGCCGTCCGCTCCGGAATCTCCTTCTGTTTCCACGGCGCCGGAGCGTGTAGATACGGCGTACGCAGTGGAAACAGAAGATGAGGAATATGCCAACTCGATCGAAGATTCAGGCGTGGTCTATGCGGATGTAGTCGATACAGTGGGTGCGGAACCTGTGGATACGGCGGCAAATTACGACAACTCTTTTTTTGACTGACAAGAAACGAAGATTATCAAATGACATATCAGGAATTTTTATCAAAATATTCATACGACAGGAAATCCGACAAGATCCATTCAGGCCGGTTCGGTGCGATTTACAAGGCGGCCGAAGGTAAACGCGGCAAGGAGGTGTACGTAAGGCTTATGCGCGTAGAGGAGGATTCTTCCTGCCCGTCGCTTGCCGATGAGGTCGGTTTTGTCAATTCGCTGCCCGAAAATCCATATATAGTTCGCTACAGCCGCAGCTATCGGTTTGAAGAGGCTACGGGTGAGGTTGACTGTGCGATTATGGATTACTATCCGTTAGGCAATCTGCCAAGTCTGCTTGAAAACTGGAAACTGGATGATGACGAGCGTAAGGGTCTTCGCAAGCGGATTGAATCGGCAATCGTGTTTTTGCGTGAAAACGGAGTGAAGACAGGCGCGTTTGACCCTTCGACGATTTTTGTCAGTGAGGAGGGCGGTGCATTGGTCCCTCATCTTGTCGATCTCAGCGGAATCGAAGCCGACAATCCAGGCTATCTGGATGAACTTGCCCTGTATCTTCCTGTAGAAGAGTCGGAGGTTTCCGGTGAAGCAACATCTGAGATGCCGGATTTATCATTTGAAGCAGACGCTGTTGATGATCAGGGCCCAGAAACTGTCCGGACGGAACGCAAAAGCCGGAAGTGGCTGCTTCTCGGAGGAGTGGCGGTTACCTGGGCAGCGATAATAGCCTTGATCTATTTTGTCCATGTCGGCCGTAATCAGAAAGCTGTTGAAGCGGCAGCCGCCGACACGGCCATGATAGCGCCGGTTTATCCTGCCGATGCGTTTGCCCGCGAGGAAGCCGCCCGTCTCGACAGTATCGAGAAGGCGCGTCAGGACAGCATCGCCGCATTTAAGGCAGACAGTGCAGCCTATATGAAGCGGCTGGAAACGGAGCGCCTGCGCAAAGCGAAGGCTGCCGAACGCCGCAGGGAGATGGCCGCTGAGGAAAACCGGAGGTCTGAGCCTGCCGCCGAGGTGAATGTTGAAAATGCGCAGGAGAATATCGATCAGCCGCAACATAATGCCGATCCGTCTCCGGCTGAGTGAGCCTGTTGTCAGTTTTCCTCTTCAGGGCGCACGAAGATGGAAAAGTTGACACTTCCATATGCTACGTGCCGGTGAAACCATTTAAGTGACGAGAAATCATTCTTTTTCGAATGTTCGAGTATGAAGATGCCGCCGGGCCGCAGGATGCCGGATTCGAGAACAAGACGTGGCACATCCTCGAAGCGCGGCAGGTCGTAGGGGGGATCTGCAAAAATGAAGTCATAGGAATCTGCGGGCGATGAACCCAGATACCGGAATACGTCGCCCCGTACAAGTCTCAGGTTGTTTTCCCCGAGGGTTTCGGCGGTCCGGCCTATAAACCGGTGCTGAGTTGCGGCTTTTTCGATAGATGTGACCATTGCGGCTCCACGTGACAGCAGTTCAAAGGTGATTGCGCCGGTTCCCGCGAAAAGATCGAGGGCTGTGATTCCTTCGAGGTCGGTCATGTTCTCGATTATGTTGAATATGTTTTCGCGCGCGAAGTCGGTTGTCGGCCGTGCGGTAATGTTTGACGGGACGTCGAAACGCCGGCGTCCGTATTTGCCTCGGATTATTCGCATATCGGAAGAATTATGAGTGGGAATGGAGCCTGCAGAGTAGTTTTTGTGGCCCGGAATCTTAAAGAAGGGAATGGCACCGGCCGGATTTCCGCGACGTAGTTGCGCAACACGGCCGCAAGCGATTCCGACGAGGTCAGCGACTGACCGTGGACAGCCAGATCAAAGTCCTGCCCGTCGGTTTTGAAGCCAATGTGGTTCAACGCGGCCATAACGTAATAGGCGGCGTCGGCAATTTCGTTGAACTGGAATTCGTTGGCGGCAAGCAGCCGGTTGCCGTCAAGGGCGATAAGTGTCAGGCGGTTGCCGGTTATGAGCGTGACGGCGCGTTTTGGCCTCAGCCCTTCCGCCCGGTGGATGAAATAGGAGATAAGCAGAGGGAGACGTCCGCGGATGGTGACATTGAAGAATGTGCGTTTCAGGAATGCCGTAATCTCGGGTTCGAAGCCTTCGAGCATCAAGGTGTCGTCATTGATTTCGGTTGCAGTCAATTCCAATGACTCAGACGACGGGCATGCTGCCGAAAACAGCATTTCGTATTGCTCGGGTGACGCGCAAGAGGGAACAATCAGTCGGGACTCCGGGTTAATCACGCAGTCTATTTTCCGGAAGTCGCAAAGCAGCAGGGGGTTGTCGTAGATTATGTCTTCAATTGCCTTGAGCCGCGAGGGCGCGTTGGGGTCTAACGGAAATGAACGCCATACGACTTCCTCGCGTGCCACCGGGGGATAAATTGCAACGTCAAACGAATCATGGCCTATCATCAGGGCGAGTCGCCACAATTCGGGCTGAGAAATAAGATCTTTTTCAAGTTTGGCCTGTAACATGGTTGCAAATTTAACGAAAATCTTGCGTAATAGATGTTCCAGGCAGAAAAAAGTAGTCATATTGAGCCGAAGAGAACTGTGATGTTTCGTGAAAAGTCATCGTCGAGTTTTCATATTCGGCTTTTTTTATTAAATTTGCGGAGAAAAACGCCCCGGTAGTTCAACGGATAGAATAGAAGTTTCCTAAACTTTTGATAGCAGTTCGATTCTGCTCCGGGGTACAACGCTCTCCTCCGATTCCAGAGATCGGGAACGGCGGATGAATGCCGCATCAAAGAAGACCGCATAGAGAAGGGTGAGTTTCCGTTATGCCGGATATCCCCGCCGACGCCTGCACATTGTCGTGGGCATGTGCCCTCTCCCCCGCCTCCCGCTATTCCGTTTAATACCTATAAAAAGACAAAATGACGCAGTCAATCAAAGCAGCGCCTCACGCCGGAAAACGTTCGCCTCTGGCATGGGTTCCATCGGTTTATTTTGCAATGGGCTTGCCATTTGTGGCGCTTAATCTCGTTTCGGTGATCATGTTCAATAATCTGGGTGTCGACATGACGTCCATCGCCTTCTGGACGTCGCTTCTGACGTTGCCCTACACGCTCAAATTCCTATGGAGCCCGCTGTTGGAGATCTATTGGACAAAGAAAAATTTTGTTGTTGCCACTCAGGCTATTTCCGGATTCTGTTTCGCGCTTATAGCGTTTCTGTTGCCGTTGCCCAATTTCTTTACCTGGGCTGTGGCGGTGATGGGTGTCATCGCGTTTTCCGGAGCGACTCATGACATAGCGGCCGATGGTGTTTATCTGACTGCGTTGGACAAGAAAACCCAGTCGACCTATATCGGCTGGCAGGGTGCGTTCTATAATCTGGCCAAGGTGCTTGCCAACGGTCTGTTGGTAGGGCTTGCCGGTGTTTTGACGTCTCATTTCAAGGAATCGGATCCTGAGCGCGCACCGTTTTACGCATGGATGATAATCATGGGCGTTATCGGAGCTGTACTGATCGCGGTCGCGATCTATCATTACTTCGTGGTTCCGGGTCAGACGGTTGTCACTGCCGGAAAAACACCTAAGTCGTTTTCGGAATCGATGACCGAAATGGGTCATGTGCTTCTTGATTTCTTCAAGAAAAAATATATATGGCTTTATATTCTCTTCATAGTCTGCTACCGTCTGACAGAAGGATTTGCCATGAAGATGGTTCCTATATTTCTACAGGCCCCTCTTTCGGAGGGCGGAATAGCGCTGAGCACTGAGCTTATGGGAACGCTTTACGGAGTGTTCGGAACTGTAGCCTTTATCGTCGGCTCGATTTTCGGTGGATATTACATTGCTCATTTCGGCTTGAAGAAGGTTTTGTTCTCGCTTGTCTGTATCTTTAACATCCCCTTTATAGTATATTTCCTCTTTTCTGTTTTCCAGCCTCAGGATCTGTGGGTGATAGGGTCAGGACTTGTGACGGAATATTTCTGCTACGGGTTCGGGTTTGTCGGTCTGACGATGTTCATGATGCAGCAGGTTGCACCCGGCAAACATTCGATGGCCCACTATGCGTTCGCGTCGGCGATCATGAATTTCGGCGTTATGCTGCCGGGTATGGTTTCGGGATGGATCTGCGAGCAGACGGGCTATGAGCTGTTTTTCATTATAGCTCTTGTTGTGTCAGTTCCGGCGTTCATATTGGCATGGATTGTTCCATTCACTCATTCTGACAGCGACACGAGTGCCTCCGAGGCGATTGATTCGGCTGTTAAGGGAGAAGAAGACTCGCAGTTCTGATTCGCAGACACTCTCTTAGACGGATTATCGTTATTTATAATATTGACATACAAATTTTACTAAATAATCAAGTAAATGAAAGATTTGAAAATTATAGGCGAGCCCCTGCCCGGAATGCCGTGGGAAGACCGTCCGGCGGGCTGCAAGGATGTGATGTGGCGTTATTCTGCCAATCCGGTTATTCCGCGCGACGCATTGTCGACCTCTAACTCAATATTCAATTCAGCTGTTGTTCCTTTCAAGAAGGGAGACTACAATTATGCCGGTGTTTTCCGTTGCGATGACACGAACCGTCGCATGAGAATCCATGTGGGATTTTCAACAGACGGTATCAAATGGGACATAAATGAGGAAGACATGCGTCTTGAAGGTGGCGATGGCGAAATTGCCGAATGGGTTTACGGTTATGATCCCCGTGTTGCCAAAATCGGCGACAAATGGTATGTTACCTGGTGTAACGGCTATCATGGACCGACTATCGGTGCTGCCTGGACGGATGATTTCGAGACATTCCATCAGCTTGAGAACGCGTTTCTTCCGTATAACCGCAATGGTGTGATGTTCCCCCGTAAGATCAATGGCAACTTTGCGATGCTTTCGCGTCCGAGCGACACGGGTCATACGCCGTTCGGCGATATTTTCTACAGCGAGTCGCCCGACATGGAGTTCTGGGGACGCCACCGTCATGTCATGGCTCCGGCGGCATTCGAGGACAGCGCATGGCAGTGTATGAAGATCGGCGCCGGCCCCATTCCTATCGAGACTTCCGAAGGGTGGCTGCTTATTTACCACGGAGTTCTCCGCTCATGCAACGGTTATGTCTATTCGTTCGGCTCGGCACTTCTCGATCTTGAGAAGCCATGGAAGGTGATTGCGCGTTCGGGTCCATATCTGATCGCACCGCGCGAAATCTATGAGCTGACAGGCGATGTTCCCAATGTGACTTTCCCGTGTGCCGCTCTACACGATCCGGAAACCGGCCGCATTGCTGTTTACTATGGCTGCGCTGACACTGTTACCGGTCTTGCCTTCGGTTATATTCCCGAGATTATAGAATGGACCAAGCGCACTTCGATCATCTGATCCGAAACGACTAAAGTCCTAAACAAAACGGAACCGACTTCTGAAGAGCGGTTCCGTTTTGTTTTTTGCAGAAAAGCTGTTGCTTGATTGATTTCAGAAATACCAGGGATGGTCGGCAAAGGTCGTGATGTCTTTCGGGGAGTCGACGCCGAGGATGCGGCAAGCGGCGATGACCTTGCGCGGGAGGTAGAGTGGATGTGAGGGTTTAAAGCTGCTCTCGAAGACGCGGCCTGAGGCGTGGAGATAGCGGGAGAAGCCGTCGTAGATTGCAACATGGGTCACGACGTTTCCTGTTCCTGTTCCGAAAAACAGGAGGTCGCCCTGACGGAACGAATCGATGTCGGCCGGATCGAGACTCAGTCCGGCAACGGCCTGTTGAGAGGCGTTTCGCGGCAGGATCAGTCCGGCAGCCGCAAAGCAGACTTTTGTGAATCCGGAGCAGTCGATTGCTTTAGGCGTTGTTCCTCCCCAGAGGTATGTTACACCGGTCATGGAGCGTGCCGTGTTCATGATTGTGTCGATCAGGGGCGGTTTTCTGCTCCATAGAGAGAAGTCCTCAAGATCGTCTGACCGCATGAATCCGTTCCGTCCGTCAGGGAGTGTAACGCGTGTGAATTTTGCTCCGGGGGTCTTTCGTCCCTGGAAAATGGATCCGATTACGGCGTCGAAAGCTATGTTGCCGTCGGATATGTTCAGGGAGTCGGAGTAGGCCGAAACGGGGCGGGGCTGGGTGACTATCAGCCGGTCGCTCTGTTTCCAGCTGTCGAGCTGTTCCGGGGTCATGTCGACCACGGATGAGCCGGTCATCCATGATCTGTATCCGTCGGGCAGCTGCAGCCGATACCATTCGCCGCTGCGGGATAGGACTTTTGCGGGAGTTCCGTAGGAAGCCTGTGTTTCCAGCTGGGAAGAGTGGGCCGGTTCGGTGCGCATGCATGCGGCGGCCACGTTTACGAGCACCCATTGTTCCGGTTCGGGCTTTGCGGGTGTCGTCTTTTTCGTTGTCCGGGTGGTTTTCGGTTGCTTTTTGCCTGACCGGACAGGTGTTTTGGCAATTGTTGCCGCGGACATAATGAACGCGGCAACAACGGTTATTGTTAAAAAGAATCTGCGCATGATGTTGAGTCTGGGAGTGGCTCAGGTGTTTATTTCCGGGTTATCTCGGCCACGACATTCTTGATGTCGTCGGCCAAGCGGTCGGCTTCATCCATAGAGTGGGCTTCGGAATAAATTCGGATAATCGGTTCGGTGTTAGACTTGCGCAGGTGTACCCAAGAGTCGGAAAAGTCGATTTTCACACCGTCGATGTCGGTTACCTTTTCACTTGCGTAACGATCCTTTATGGCGGCGAGAATGGCGTCGACATCGATGTCGGGCGTGAGCTGGATTTTGTTTTTTGCGATTGCATACTGAGGATATCCGGCTTTGAGTTCGCTGACTTTTTTGCCTGATTTCGCGAGCATGGTCAGGAATAGAGCCACGCCTACGAGGGCGTCGCGGCCATAGTGGGCAGCTGGATAGATTACACCTCCATTACCTTCGCCTCCGATTACGGCGCCGGTGCGTTTCATCTCGGTCACTACATTTACCTCACCGACGGCTGCGGCGGAGTAAGAGCAACCGTGGGCCTGGGTCACGTCGCGGAGCGCACGGGAAGAGCTGAGGTTGGATACGGTTGATCCGGGGGTGTGGGCGAGGATATAGTCAGCGACGGCTACGAGTGTGTATTCCTCGACAAACATCTCGCCGTTTTCCATTACGATTGCCAGACGGTCGACGTCGGGGTCAACGACGAAGCCGACATCGGCGACTCCCGAGCGCATCAGGTCGGAAATGCCTGTAAGGTTTTCGGGGATCGGTTCGGGGGTGTGAGCGAAATGTCCGGAGGGATCGCAGTTGAGTTCGATTATGTTTTTGACTCCGAGGGCGCGCAGCAGTTGTGGGATCACAACACCGCCGACCGAGTTTACGGCGTCGACAGCCACAGTGAATCCGGCGTTGCGGATGGCGTCGACATCGACGAGGTCGAGACTGAGAACCTGTTCGATGTGCCGCATGTTGTAGGTGTTGTTTACATATTCGTGGCCGAGGTCGTCGACTTCAGCAAAAGAGAAGCTTTCGGATTCGGCGATGCGCAGGACTTCCTTGCCTTGGGCGTCGTTGAGAAATTCACCGGTAGAGTTGAGGAGTTTCAGTGCGTTCCATTGTTTCGGGTTGTGGCTTGCGGTTATTATTATTCCGCCGGCGGCATTTTCAGCGACAACGGCGATTTCGGTTGTCGGAGTCGAAGCAAGCCCGATGTTGACGACGTCGAAACCCATAGCACAGAGGGTGGATACGACGATCTGGCTGACCATCGGGCCTGAGATTCTTGCATCGCGTCCAACGACGATCAGTTTTTTCTGATTGTCATTTAATGTCGAGGCGATGAATTTTGCATAGGCTGCGGTGAATTTGACAATGTCGACGGGCGACAGGCCTTCTGCCGGGGCACCGCCTATTGTTCCGCGGATACCTGAAATTGATTTGATAAGGGCCATAGGGGTAATTGGTTTATATAAGTAATTCGTAGAAACTTGTTTAATATATTACGAAAAAATGCTATGAATCATTCCCACAACTAAAGCTAAACAGTTTCTTAAATCATGCTTTTTCTTAAATCATGCTTTTGTAATAGCGTATGCGGTAGAGGAACGGGCGGACATAGCTGATTTCGTTTGTGAAGCCATATTGGGACTTTACAATCAGGTTTACTTCGCTGTTGAGCGGAAGGAACGCCAACGGCATCTGTATTCCGGAACCGTAGTATGCCGAAGATGGCAGGGTGAAGTTCTGATATCGGAAAGAGGTCGGGGTTTGGGTCATGTCGTCCATGTTGCCCGATGAGGCTATGTTGTCGAGAGTTGTGGTGTAGTAGGATAGATCCCAGCGAGTGAAGCGGAAATACACGATCTGGTCGTCGGTGACTTTTTTGCCATCGCCAACAGACAGGACCTGCATGTAGACGTTGCCTTCTTCGTCGAGCTGGTAGTAGGGGGCATCGGGGCCGGTTTCAAAGACAGAATCGGCCGGAATTGACGGGATCACTATCTGGTTTACAAGGAAACGGTTGACAGACTTGTTTTCATCGTTCAGAAGTTCGGCATAGCTTGTGCTGCTGGAACAGGACGAGAGGGCTGCTGTCAGAGCCGATATTATTGAAATCAGAAAGATCGATGGTTTTATTCTCATTTTAAGTAAGTGATATGGATGATTTTCGGAAAAAACAAGTAAGAAGTCAGGATTCGCGGTAGGATTCAAGCATTTTGTCGGCAACGGGAAGGATGTCGAGAATCCGAGCCATAGCGTTGTCGAAAGAATCTTTTATCTCCCCGCCGGAAGCGTTGAGGTGTCCGCCGCCATCGAAGAAATTCTCACAGAGGTCTTTGACCGAGAAGTTGCCTTTGCTTCTCATAGAGACTTTGACGTAGTTTTCTTCGTCCTGCCGCAGAAAAATCGAGTAGACGACACCGGGAATACTCAGCGGGATGTTGACAAGACCTTCAGTGTCGCCTTTGGAGTAGTTGAATTCGCGGGCTTCACTGAGCGTAAGTGAAGTGATTGCGCAACGGTGTTGCTCGAGAATGTGCATGCGTGCATACTGGCAAAATCCCATTATGCGTATCCGCGCTAGTGTATTGGTGTTGAAAAGCCTGTTATAGAGGTCGTTTTTGTCAACGCCGCGTTCGATGAGCTCAGCGAGAATCCGGTAGAGCGCAGGGTCGTTGGCGTTGTAAGCGAAGTTTCCTGTGTCGGTCATCATGCCTGCGCAGCAACAAGTTGCAGCATCCCGGCCAATATGCTCCGCAAGACCGGCTGCCTCAAGAACGAGAAACAGCAGGGCACATGTTGAAGAAATTTCCGGTCGTGAAAATGCGATATCGGCTTGCAGAGCCGGATTCAGATGGTGGTCGACCATCACTACCGGAGCATTTGATGACTCAATGAGGGGCGCGGTCCGGTCGATGCGGCGCAAGTCGTTGAAATCGAGGCAGAAAATCATGTCGGCATTCGCAAAGACGTTGCGCGCTTTGTCATGTTGAAATGAATTCACGATGACGTGTTCGAATCCAGGCATAAAGCCAAGCGTTTTCGGGGGCGCATCGGGTGTTACCACAGATGCATGTTTTCCCATTGCCGCCAGGGTGTGCAT